>JBBIHO010000099.1:0-2833 GCA_037446935.1 Caldifarciminota bacterium
TGAAAGGTCTGGATAGACATCCTTGCCGGCAGGGGCTGAAACGAACGGAAAAGTGCCTCAAGGTCTTTAAGACTCAAGGTCTGGATAGACATCCTTGCCGGCAGGGGCTGAAACATATACCCGACCGTTTCTCTACGGATGCCCTGTCTGGATAGACATCCTTGCCGGCAGGGGCTGAAACGCATAGGCGTCGGGGTCGGTGGCAAGAATTCTTTTCGTCTGGATAGACATCCTTGCCGGCAGGGGCTGATTGAACGAAGTCGGAACTCGGAATGCAGAAGGCGGAAGTAGAAAATTTGGAAAATGCAATTACAGATAATCTTTCCGTTTCGCGTTCCGCATTCACACTTCTGAATTCCGATAGCCTGCCCCTTAATCTTTTAATCTATTGATAAATGCTTATTTATCGGTTATAGTATAATATGAAAGCCAAAGGATGGCGAATCCTTTATTGTTTCCTATTATTTCCGATTTTTATCTTTTCTGCGATAATTAGAGGCTTTGTCTGGGAGGAAGGAACAAAGGAGCCTTTAATCGGTTGTAATGTCTATTTGGAAGGGACGCCTTATGGAACTTCTACGAATAAAGAGGGTTATTATGTGATTGGCGGTCTCAAAAAGGGTGAGTATGAAATCGTTTTCAGTTATGTCGGGTATAAGACATTACGAGAAAGGTTAGATATTAAAAGAGATGATACAGTTGTCACTCTGAATAAGCGGCTGGAGAGGGAGGTTATTGAATTAAAGGAGGTGAGGGTAACCGCAAAGAGGAGCGAATTTAAGGAGGATGTGAAGATTAGCACAATTAAGGTATCGCCGATTCAAATCCAATCCTTTCCAAAGTTCCTGGAAGGTGATTTGATTCGCTCTTTACAATCTCTGCCCGGGGTGATTACCGCTACTGACTTCTCCTCTGCCCTTTATGTCCGGGGAGGGGCCGCTGACCAGAATCTAATCCTTTTGGATGGGGTGAATATCTATAATCCGTTTCATATCGGTGGATTATTTTCGGTCTTTGATGTAAATGCCTTGAAGGGGGCAAATTTTCTTGCCGGCGGATTTCCGGTAGAATACGGCGGAAGGTTATCATCGGTTTTGGATGTTGATGTGAAGGAGGGAAATAAAGAGAAATATGAGGGAAATCTGGGGGTGAGTCTTCTTTCCGCAAAGTTTTTGGGAGAAGGACCAATTCCTTTAAGTAAGCCAGGGAGCAGTTCCTTTCTCTTCTCTTTCCGCCGGACTTATTTTGATAAGGTCCTTCCCCTCTTTAAGATAAATTTCCCCTATTATTTTTATGATTGTCATCTGAAGGCAAATTTTGAAATCTCGCCTCAGACGAAAGTCTTCTTTTCGGGTTTTTTAAATTCTGATGTCTTTGATTTCGGAATGAGGAAGACCCGAATCTATTTTGATTGGGGTAATCAAACCGGAAGTGTATTCCTCCGCCATATCTTTTCACCCCAACTCTTTACGAAGACTTATGTGACTTACAGCCGATATGTTTATAATATTGATATCGCCGAGGGGATAATTGTGGTGAAGGATTGGATAAAGGAATATACATTTAAGAGTGATGCGGTTTATTATTTTAGGACGAATAATGAGTTGAAGTTCGGTCTGGAGGGAAGGTTGAATGAGTTTCGGTATGATGCCGGTATCCAGGGGTTCATATTTGACATCCGGGGTTCACCCCGATATCTCAATCTTTACCTTTCTGATAAATGGAAGCCGAGACCGAATCTGATTTTAGAACCCGGTTTAAGGCTTGATAACTCCTTCCTTTCTTATAAAGGGAAACGCTCCCATCACCCAATAAGTCCCAGAGTCGGCATTAAATATCTCTTTAGGGAAGACCTTGCCTGGAAGGCAAGCGTTGGAAGGTTTACGCAGTTCCTTACCGCCTTGATGCCGGAATTTCAGCCGGTCGCCTTCATTTATGTCTGGGTTCCAACCTTTGGACCCTACAAACCGCAGACCGCATTGCACTTTATCCAGGGGATTGAGAAGTGGTTTGGGGAGGATATATTCTTGACGATTGAAGGGTATTATAAGAGATATGAAAGGATTCAGGAGTTGAATGAGCGTGCTGACCCGCTTAAAATTGAGGAGACGATTCTTTTAGATGGCAGAGGTTCTGCTTATGGGTTTGATTTCTTGTTACGGAAGGATGCTGGGAGATTTCAGGGCTGGGTTTCCTATTCCTATTCCTGGGTGAAGGTGAATTTTGGAAACCAGACTTATTTCCCTTTTTATGACCGGCGCCATAATTTGAATCTTATCGGCAGTTTCTCGTTTCCTGCGGGTTATAAATTTTCCCTACGCTTTGCCTTTTACTCCGGAAATCCTTATACCCAGCCGGTTGGTCGGTATCGTGACTGGTATTGGCGCCATCGCTATGAAAGGTGGGACTTTTTCTGGAGCGAAATCCCCGGGGAAAAGAATCGCGCCCGGTATCCTCCTTATCACCGCCTGGATATTGGGCTTGAAAAGGAATGGCAAATGAAGAATACAAGTCTTGTGAGCCGTTTGGAGGTGATAAATCTCTATAACCAGAGGAATCTTCTATTCTATTATTACGATTATGAGAAGAATCCACCGGTAAGGAAGGGTTTTTATATGTTGCCAATCTTCCCTTCTTTGAGTTTTGAATGGCGGTTCTAATGCGCACTGCTAAGTATCTCCTTTTGTTATTATTCCTCGTAAATTGTCAGGAGGAAAGGGTCGTAAAGGAGAGTATTACCTTTGCCTATTCAATTCTAAATCCCTGTTATGTTAATCAGACGGTTATTGTTGATAGCCTCTACGGATTAACCGAAGAGATGACCGATACTGCT
>JBBIHO010000099.1:2848-6864 GCA_037446935.1 Caldifarciminota bacterium
TCTTTATCGTTGAGGAGCAGACCGCAGAGACAATATATTTTGTGGAGAGTAAAAAGAGAGGAGTTTATCAGGATACAATGAAGAGGAGATGGGTCAAACCTCTATCAACTTATCAACTATTTGTTTCATTTTATTCGGATACCCTTATGGGCAAAACGACCGTTCCCGATACATTTCATATAATTTCGCCCAAGAACCTTGACACCCTTCCCTATTCTGATTTAGATTCTCTAATCTGGCATAGAAGCGAAGGTTCTTTTGTCTATTTAGTCGCCATATTCCACCCGGATACGGCAAAGCCTTTAATTCCGGTTGTCACTCAGGATACATCTTTTGATTTAGATAAATGGAAGCAATTCTACTTTGACACGACCGCCCTTTACACCTTGAAGGTATACGCCTGGGATGAGAATCGGTATCGGTATATGGTTGTGAAGGGACAATTGCCGGATACCTTAGGCGATGGTCTGGGACACTTTAGTTCCCAAACTCAGGACACAATCAGTATTTTCATCCGCCGGTAGGGATTTAATTTTTGATTTGAATCTTTTTTAGCCAAGTCTCAATTCCTTCCTTTTCAACTGCCGAAGAGGATGACAAATACTTTATCCGCTCCTTAGCTAAAAATGCGTAATATCTAAGAATCATCTTCTCCCTTTCATTCAATTCTCTTTTTGGGTAGCGGAAGGTTAGTTTTTGATAATCAATAAAGTGATAAGCACTATCATCCCTTATCTCATAAAGTATTCCATAAGGGATTACCTTTTTCTCTTTAATAATATCGGGCAAGTCATAGTCCGGAGAGGGGATGAAGAGGAAAAAGTGCCTCCTTTCCGGATTCTTCTCAAAGAAACTCCTCAGGAGACGGATGAAAGAGTTCTGAATGCCAATCTTATCTTTAAGTGTTCCGTATTCAAATTGGTGCAGATAGGAAAGAAAATCTTCTAATTCCGACTGGGAATTTTCCACTAACCAGGGGTATGCCTTTTTCAGGTATAAAAAATACCAGGAACGACGCAAAAGTTCCTTGTCAATTATACACAAATCCTTCCGTTCGTTCTCAACATAACGGAGATAAAAGGCTGGGGCATAAAAATCCCACCAGTTAGTGAGGATTATCGCATCCTTCGGGGCTGAGGCAAAACCATTTTTGGCAAAGTCCTCGGCAAGATAGTAATCCCTCTTGTTCGCCTCGGTGAAATTAAAGATGAGGGGCAGGGGGCAAAGGAGTAGAAGAAGATAGCCTTTCTTTCTGAAAAGCCGAACAATTTCTACCAGACCGAAACTGAGAAAGAAAAGGAGGGCAAGAAGTGATGGCAGGTAATAAGGTTGAATATCGGGAATGCTGTAATTCACCGTATAGAAGAAGGAGAGAATGAGAAGAAAGGAGAATAGATATGCCAATCCTCTTGCCTTCTTAAAGGCGCAGATTATTCCGAAAAAGGCAATCGGCAGAAGGATGAAGAGCATATCCCGGAAAAGAATCCTTACTCCGATAGATATATTTCTTCCAATCTCCGAAAGGGAGGAGGAGAACATCCAGACCCGATATTGTCTACCGGTAATATGCCAGAGAAATCTTGTGAAATCCTTTGGATTGCCCCAGTTGATAAGAGGATTTTGGGAAGAGCGGATAAGGAGGAAAGAATAGAGCGAAAAACCGAACAGGAAGAAAAGGAGACCGATGAAGATATGTCTGGTGAACTTTTCTTTGTGAATGAAGAAGTAGAAGAAAAGGAAGGAGATAAAAAGACTGATAACCATCATATGATTGGTTAAGGAGAGACCAAAGAGAAAGGCGATAAGGAAGATTATATTTCTTTCCTCAATTCGGGAAATAAGATAGATGATGAGGGTGATAAAGAGGGCAGTTAAAGAATACACTTCGGCTTCGTTGCTCACCTGCCAGAGGGTATTGGAAAAGGCATAGAGAAAGGTAATTATTAGGGAGATTAATAAATCCTTATGAATGCGGTAGAGGAAGTGAAAGAGAAAGAGAGCGGAGAGGGAGGAGAGAAGAGCGGAAAGAAAATTTATCCGTAGCGCTAATTTCCCGAAGGGAATGAGAAAGAAGAGTCTTGTCAAAATGGTATATAGGGGATAGCCGGTAGGGTGGAGAATATTCAGGTATTTTGCCCCACTTATGAATTCTCCGGCATCAATGAGACTGACGGTCGGACAGATGGTTAGGGTGTAGATTGCCGTGATTAAAGTGAATAAAAGGCAGGAATAGATAATGTTTATTAAATTAGAAGGCGAGGATTTAAGAATCAGAGGCTTAGATAAACTCTTCTTTCAGACCTCTCCTCTTTTCGTTCCATTCACAATCCACCACCGGGCATTTTAGGTCACCAAGTTCGGAAGGAGGTTCCGGATGTGCGGATAGAGGGCCATTTCGGTTGTATTTATGCCAGAGTTGACAGTAAAGGAGAAATGCCTCTTTTGCGGAACCGGCACTTTGGAACCAAAAATAGGAAAATTTGTTATCCGCGCCCCGGTTAGATAAGCATATATTCCTGATTGCCTCTTTTGTGTCCTTATCTGACCAACCAATTTCTGATACTACTTCTCCATCGTTGGAACACAAAAATACCCCAGGCGTCTCTTCCTGGATATAATATTCAAGCCATTCAATACGATAAGGTCCTCGCATTTTGGCTCCTTTTTATTTGGGTGAAAATATTGAAAAAGGAAGGTGCACCGCTTTTGGTTAGCGAAGAGTATGTTAACCCGCTACGATTCTTTCCTTCCATAATATATTCTCTCATTTTATCGTATTTTTAAAGAAAGTCAATACAATTTTTTACTGACCAATACACCGGTGCCGATTATCTTTCCCTCTTTTAGAAGTTTTAAGGATTCGTTTGCCTGCGAAAGGGGAAAGAGTTCGGTTTTTATATCTATCTTAAACTTCTCGGCAAAATTTAGGAATTCGCGGGCATCTTCCCGAGTAGCATTGGCGACACTCTTGATGACCCTTTCTCCATAAATTAGAGTATAATCTAATTCCGGAATTGGTGAAAGGTAAATGCCAGCGGAAATTACCCTGCCTCCCTTCTCTAAGAGTTTTAATGCCTCTTTAATCAAATTCCCGGCCGGGGCAAAGATGATGGCGGCATTAAGTTTTTGTGGTGGTGAACCCGGTTCATTCCTCCCGCTATCGCCTGTCCAGTCCGCACCTAATTCCTCGGCTAATTTTCTATGCGCAAGAGAGCGACTGAATACATAAACTCTTATCCCTTGATACCTTGCAACCTGAAGAATAATATGGGCAGAGGAACCGAATCCATAAAGTCCTAAGATATCACCCGTATTAACCGCAGATAATTTTAAGGCACGCCAGCCGATTATGCCACTGCAAAGTAAAGGGGCCGCTTCAATGTCCGAATAATTATCGGGGATGGAATAGGCAAAATCTTCATTGACCGAAATATATTCGGCATAACCACCATCAACATCCTTTCCGGTAAAGAGAGGAGAATCACAGAGATTTTCCTCATTTCGCCGGCAGAAGGGGCAAATGCCACAAGTCTTATTCAACCAGGCGATGCCGATACGGTCACCAATTTTATAGGTCTTTACCCCTTCTCCTTTATCAACTACCTTGCCGACTATTTGATGTCCGGGAATCAAAGGCATTTTTCCCGCCGGAATCTCACCCTCAATGATATGGAGGTCGGTGCGACAGATGGCGCAGGCATTTATCGCAACCAAAACCTCCTTAAACTTCGGTTTTGGGATATTTAAGTCCCTTTCCTTTAATGGTCTATCTTCTATCATACTAATTCTCTCTAAGACCATCGCCCGCATCTTATTTGCCTTCTAAGATTCCTAAGGGGAGAATCATCTCATCCAGGGAGACGCCACCGTGTTGAAATGTCAATTTATAGGTTCTTTCGTATTCGGTGGCTTTTGTCGGATAGATGAAATAGAAATCGGATTTAGCAATAGCAATCTTAGTATCTGGGGCTTCTTTGGGTAGTTGGAATCTCTCCGGGGGAAAGAGCGAGGCGTTG
>JBBIHO010000100.1:0-6739 GCA_037446935.1 Caldifarciminota bacterium
TGATTTTTCATAAAATTTTATCGCCTTCCTAAAATCACCAAGTCTATAATAGGCATTGCCTAAATTTGTATAGCACTTTGATTCCCCTGTCCTATCGTTAAATTTAATATAATATTCAAAGGCTTTATTCCAGACCTGGATTGCCAACTTAAAATAAGAGAGATTATAAAGCCGAATTCCAATTTCAAGAAATGAATCTCCCTTTTGGTCTTCTGAAATATTTAGACCCTCAATCACCCTTATAAAATCCTCCGGCTCCGGAAAGATTTGAACCAATTCCAAAATTTCTCTATCCAGTTCGTCCATAGTGGCTATCCGCCCGCCGGGAAACTGGCAATTCGCCTTTATAAAACCCCATCCTTTTCATCACCTCGGCAAGTTTTGGTTCGTTCTTGGCATATTCCTTGAGAATCTTCTCCAGCATCTCCTCCCTCTCTTCAAGGGTCTGACTTCTTTTGAAGTCCCAGATAGCGAAACCAATCGTCACCGCTACGATTCCCGCAAATGCTGCCACAATGCCAATGAAGATATTTATCAATTGGTCAAACCGCTTCTCAACACTCTCTTTAAACTTCTTTAAGGATGCCTCAATTCTTATCAATCAGTCCCTATCTTCAAGGGTAATAAGGAATATCCTTTGCCCAAAGGGAACCAATTAAAATAAAAAAGAATAATACGAATAAAAGGAACTTCTCTTTCTCCATAAAACCTCCGATAATTCTAAATGCCACCTTTAATTATAACATAAATTGAGAGAGAAGTCAAACAAGAAATTGGAGATGGGTTCCCATTATAATCTCCTAAGGAAGAAACTTATTACCGCTCTATAAAATAAGTCTCATCTCCTTTGGGATTTCTTCAAAGTTAGACTACTCAATTAGCACCAAGCCATAGTAGTTGCCTTCACAAGTCCTTCTTCGTAAAACCTCTATCGGAAATCCATTTGCCCGCACTGTCTCATAGACATCAATCCCACACGCCTCCATTGAAGGTCTTGCGGAATCTGGATAACGGCAGAATTTACCACATCTTTTGCAGAGATAACAAGGACCGGCACCCATCCCAAATGCCTTATAATAACCATCAAGGAAGATTTCCCTTTCTAATTTTGCAATAATCCTTTTTATATCAGTCCACTCATCCCCGTGAATTAAAATACCGTAACGATATTGGGCAAGCATCCTTCTGGTATATTCCGGTAGTGGCGAATGAGGTGGACAGGTCAATCTCCTTCCATATTCATCACAACCAAACTGACATTTCAACCTCACCCATTCCGCAACCACAACCGTCCTAATTGAGATAATCTTCGCATCCCTTGCCCCCAATTCCTTTGCCCGTTTCCCATATCCCCTATATTTCTTTAATTGCCTCATAAACCCTCCGAAAATCTTCTAAGTTTAACTCCTCTGCCCTTAAATTCAAATCAATCCCCTCCTTTCCACAAACCCTTATTAACCTCTCCTTATCTTTCAGGAAGGAAGAGAGGTTATTGAGCAAGGTCTTTCTGCGATGGGCAAAGCAAATCTTTATAAAATCTATAAATCCCGGATCTGCAAATAGAACCTTCTCCTTCCGATAAAGGCGGATTGCGGTTGATACAACATCCGGTCTTGGCTTAAAGAAGGATGCCGGAATTGAAAAGAGCCTCTCCTTTTCCGTATATATATCCGAAATGACAGTGAGTGCCCCATAATCTTTATTACCAGGCTTTGCCAGAAGCCTATCCGCAAACTCCTTCTGTAATGTGAGAACCGCCAGCCGCCATTTCTGCCAGTTATTTAACAGATAAAATAGAATCGGCGAAGAGACCGAATAAGGCAAATTCCCAATTATCTTCCTTTCGTTGGAAAGGGTATATTCTAAGATATCTCCCTCAATAATCTCTAAGTTTTTTACATTCTTAAACCTCTCTCTTAATAGAGCAACCAGTCTTTTATCAATCTCCACTGCCACTACCTTAACCGGATACCTAACCAGAAATTCGGTTAAGATTCCTTTACCAGGACCAATCTCCAAGACAACCTCACCCTCTTTAAGCGAAAGATAAGAGACCAATCTCTCTGCAATCCTTTTTGATTTGAGAAAGGACTGCCCCCATCGCTTCTTAGGATAGAAAGAGCCTTCTCCCATTTTCCGTTGTGATTTCTGCCAACTCCTCTTCCCTCTCACCCCTTATTTCAGAAATTCTCTTCACAATATAAGGGAGGTAAGAGGGTTCATTCATCTTCCCCCGGAAAGGGACCGGTGTCAGATAAGGGGCATCCGTTTCAATTAAAATCCTATCCGCTGGCATCTTCTTTATAATCTCTGCCAATCCCTTCCCATCATAAGTTATTGAGCCAGAAAAACCGATATAAAAACCTAAGTTTAGAATTATCTTCGCAATCTCCCAACTACCGGAGAAGCAATGGAATACACCATTAAAATAGCCAATCTCTTTTAAGATATTTATCGTCTCCTGGTGTGCCTTTCGGGAATGGATTGACATCGGCAGATTATACCTCTTGGCAAGGGTGACAAGGGTTCTAAATACCTCCAACTGATTTTCCCTTGTAGAATAATTGCGATAAAAGTCAAGCCCAATCTCACCAATCGCATAGATTTTAGAGCCCTTTAATCTCTCCTCTATCTTAACTAAATCTTGCGCGGTAAATTCATCTGCGGAATGGGGATGAAAACCAATTGCTGGCAGGACCGGAGGATAACTTTCCGCCAGCCTTAATGTCTCTTCGTTATCCTCACCACCAAGCCCACAAGAGAGGATATATTCAACCCCTGCCTCCTTTGCCCTTGCCAGAACTGCCCCAATATCCGAAGATAACCTTCTATCGGTTAAATGGCAATGGCTATCAAAGAGGCGAAAAGACTCCCTTTTGTTTAAGACCTCCGTTTTACACCCTACTCGTTATTTCTTCTCCTCGTTTACCCAGACCAAACCGATTGGTTTTGGTGCCTTCACGGAGAGAAAGGCTGCTGGCTCATTACCAATATTTTCAAACATATGGGGTATATCCATCTTCCCTTTCACCAAATCGCCTTCACTGGCAATCACTTCCTTATCACCGACTCGGAACTTAATCTTCCCCTTTAAGATGAAGAATAACTCATCGCTTGTTGGGTGTTTATGCAATGCCACCTTCTTACCGACCGGCAGATTATAGACATAGGGTGCAATCGCTACAAAATCGCCAAAGAAGGGATTGATTAAAACATCGGTTCCGTAAGAAATCTTCTCTCCGTAGTAGAGATGCAACTCTTCAAAATTCGGCTCCACCTCAACGAACTTCTCCCGGGGGGCACCGCAGTTTGGACATCTTTCTGGCGGTTCCAATCCCTTATGAATATAACCACAGACAGTGCAGCGCCAGTATCGCATCTTCCTTTAGATCCCTTCTAATATACTCGTGAATGTATCGTGGTGTTCTTCTTCATCCGCGAGAATCTTCTTGAACATATCAGAGGTCGTAATATCGCCTTCGTCGCATGCGACCTTAATTATCTCCTTATAGAGTTTTATCGCCCCTGCTTCGTCTTTGGCATCCTGCTTAATCATCTCCTTTAGGTTCTCGCCAACGAAGATTGGTTCCGGTTTGGTTGTCGGATTACCACCAAGATAAGCAAGCCTTTCCGCAATCGCCTCCGCATGCTTCATCTCGGTTATGGCGATTTTCTTTAACTCGTCCTTCACGGAAAAACCGGCGGTTCCCTTCCAGAGAATATGTTGCCACATATATTGAATCGCAACCTGCAATTCTCTGGCAATCGCCTGGTTCATCATATCTTGGAGTTTTTTTGTTGCCATTTTCTCCTCCTTATTTAATTATCTTCTCCTCCTTATGTCTCCTTAAAATATCATCCGCCAGTCTATCAAGGGACCTAAAATCTTCCTCCTCAGGATAGCCCTTGATTATGACCGGTTCAATGAACTCTACCCTTAGATTATTCAAACCCCCTTTAATCTGCTCTAACATCCTACCACCCCAACCATAAGAACCAATTATTGAGGCAAATCTTACCTTTGGTCTTAAGGCATTCATTAGTGCCACCGCATAAAGGACTACTGGATGGGGACCGTTAAGGACGGTCGGGCAACCAATAACCAGAGTTGCCGCATCAACCAATGCCATCGCCAATTCTCCGATATCGGTCCGGGTTAAATTAAATGGCTTCACCGTTAAACCCCTTTTTATCAAACAATCAATAAAATAATCAACCATCCTTCTTGTGCTACCGTGCATTGAAATATAGGGCAGGAGAACCTCATTCTTCACCTCATCCGATACCCAATCCCGATAAGCCTGTAAGATAAACTCTGGTTTATCATAAATTGGACCATGGCTGGGGGCAATCAGTGAAATCTCATAATCATTTAACCTCTCTAAATGGCCCTTAATATTCACTCGGAAAGGCATCATAATCTCCGCATAATACCTCTTTGCCGCGGAATAGACCCTTGGAAAATCCGTAGCGTATAAATCACTCGTCGCTAGATGGGAACCGAACAAATCGCAGGGAAATAAAATCTTATCTTCTCTCAAATAGGTCAAAAATGTCTCTGGCCAATGGACCCAGGGGGCAAAGATAAATTCCAATTCCCTGTCACCAAGAGATAGGGTTTCACCATCCTCTATCCTCAGAAACCTATCCTCCGGAATCAAAAGTAAATCAATAAGCATTCTCTTACATTTCTCATTAGCAACAACCTTCGCCTCCGGATATAATTCCAAAACCTTCGGGATTGCCCCGGAATGGTCCTGCTCCGCATGATGGGAGACGATATAATCAATCTTCTTCACCCCCAAATCTTGGAGATTGGCGATAAGTTCCTTCTCCTTTGTCGGGTCAACCGCATCTAAGAGAGCCGTCTTCTCGCTTCCTATAATCAGATATGCGTTATAACTCGTTCCTTCCGGCAAAGGGATTAACTCATCAAACAACCTTCTATCCCAATCTTGCGCCCCAACGGAAAAGATATTTGGCTTTATCTCCCTCACCATAATCTACTCCTTCTTTACATAAGTTGGTGCGGTCTTTGGCGACCTACCCTTCTTCACCTCATAATAGTAAGCATAAGTCAAAGGCTCGCCCTCATTAAGGATTTCCGCATCAACCAATCTTCCAATAAAAAGGGTATGGGTTGCCACATCCAAACTTTTAATCACCTCCGCCTCCAAATAAGCAATCGTATGGTCCAAAACGATTGGCAGACCGGTCCTACCCAATTTATGATTTACCCCGGCAAACTTATCAACCTCCCTTCCCGACTTAAAACCAAACTGACCAATAAAGGGAAAGGGTGTCTCCTTCTCTAAGATAGAGACGGTAAATGCCTTACTCTCTTCAATATACTGATGGGTTAGATTCTCTTTATTAATACTCACAGCAATCGTTGGTGGCTCCGCGGATATTTGAAATACCGTATTCGCAATCTGCCCATTAAACCGCTCACCCTTTCTTGAACTCACAATATACATCCCATAGGTAATCTTAAAAATCGTTTTTATATTCATAAGTGATTTTAACAAATTTCTCCTTCCTGTCAACCCTACCCAAAAGATTTGCCAAGATGAAAGATTTTCGGCTTAGCAAACTCCATCCCAGGGCAACCTTTTCACCATTTTTGAAATCAAAATTTCTGGAAACATTTTGCCCAAATTTTTACTCTATATTTATAGATGGGAAAAAGACCCTAATTTTATTAAGTGAAAGAAAATCAATAACTTATAAAAAAGAGAGGTGAAATATGCTTAAAAGAAATGCCCTACAAAGACTCAGGAAGTATGAGTCTAAGTTAGACCCAGAAATAATCAAGAGACGCTTTGAAGCGGAAAGGGAAGCGATGATTGAACAGATGGCAAACATATTCTCCGACATCTGCGAGTTAGAAGAAAAGGCAAAGGCAATCATTGATGAAGAAGGACCTTCGGTCATCGCCTACCCATTTTATCTAACCTATGCCCGGGAGTTATGGCGCCTGACAAGAAAATACGGCGGAAGAGAACTCACAAGAGAGATTCAAATCCTTGAACAGAAATGGCAGGCAAGAGACCTGAACCCCTCCCTTATGGAAAGACTCCGAACCACCCTCTTCGGTATCACCCTGCCTTCGGAATAGAGGAGGAGAAGATGCTCAAAAGAGATATGACAGACGAAGCCAGAAGAAGGCTTTATCGCTATGAGGCAAAGTTAGACCCAAAGATTATCGCAAAAAGATTTGCCTGCCAGAAGAAGCAGATGGTAGCAAATATGGCAAAATACCAAGAGGAAATATATCCAATAGAAGAAAAGATAAGGGCAATCATCCGAGAAGAGAATGTCCCAAAGATACTCATCATTTACTACTTCGCCTATGCCCACGAGGTCTTTCGCATTTCGCGTCGGCACACATCAAAGACCAAGGAGAATGAGGTCACGCTCATCTTTGAGAAGTGGCGTGCCCGCGGACTGAAAGAAGAGGTATTGGAAAGGATAAAGAAGGAGATACTAAATGACAGGATAGAATAATTTAATTAAATCCCCTTCTGTTTGGATAACCCCGCAATCTCAAATAGGAGGGGATTTTTTCTTCAAAAGAGCGTGGGGGGAGGGGTATCTCCTCACCTAAGAAAAGAAAAGACTTTACAAAAGAAAAGAGATGAGACAGCAGACTGATTAAAAAATCAAATTTTATATCAATCATTAAACATAACTTTCAAACTACCAGTTAATCTCTCTTTAAGGAAATCTTTTGCCGCGA
>JBBIHO010000101.1:0-6692 GCA_037446935.1 Caldifarciminota bacterium
TTAATTGAATATAAGGCTTCTTTATCTTACATAGGGATTGTGAAGGAGATAGAGGTTTAACTTAGTTTCGGCTAACGCCGTCCGTTGGAAGCGGCTAACCCCGTCCGTTGGAAGCGGGAAGATTTTAATAATAATAGGGAGGTAATAAGGAATGCTTAAAGGGTCTCTTAAACTCAACCACTTTTGACGCTTGCTCTCCCAGACTTGCGGACATCTCCTGAGTAATGTCAGGAAAAACCGAAAGAGACTATAAACTGATCCAACGCTTCCTGAAAGTTATCAACCCTTACCCTTTCCTTTCCCACGCGATAGGGCTTCTTCTTGGGGAGGCGGTGCGTCACAGGATATATGGGGTTAGGGAGCAGACTGTATTTTGCGGGTTTTTTAGTGGAGGCAGAAAAGATGGGGGGATTTTTATTTTGCAAGATTTCTTTGCCAATTACCATACAGAGAATATTCCTTGCTAGATTTGGGAGCAGAGAAATTGAGAAGGAAGACTTGATTTCTTAGGGAAAGGTAGTATATTAAAGGGTGATTATTTCTAAGGAAGATATGGAAATTCTCCGGAAGTTGGAGAAGGGGAATCAGGAATTTTATCTTGCCTCCGATCGGTTAGTAGTATTGGAGAGGTTTTGGGCGGGTGGGGTTTTGAAAGATATCATCCCTGTTCCCTTCTTACCGAAATTTTTGGGCGGGGAATGGAAACTTGCCTGTGCGGTTGGGAGAACCAATTCTCCTTTAAGAGTGAAGGAGGAATTGATAAAGGTTCTTCCCTATATCTATGAGATGCTTTATAATTGGACAATCCCTTCTTCAATCGGGCATAATCTCTCCTTCTTCTTTTATACTCGCAACTTAAAGGAGGATGAGGCGAGGCTTAAAGGAATCCCATATTTTTTTTGCTCGTCTCTTTATTCGGTTGCCGATTATTCTTTTCCCCTTCGAGCATCCCTTTCTTCATTGGAGGAGGAGATATTAGGTGATTTCTTAAAATCTCCAGCCTTGCTCTCTTATCTCGGTGAGGTTCTAAAAGATGAGGAGAGGCGGACAAAATTGTCGACTATTTTAAGAGATGAGAATAATCCAAGTGGATTTCTAAGTCTCTTGCCAGAGATTGACTGGTCAAGAATTGAGAATTTTATCCACTGCCACTTTTTATTAACGGTGGGCAAATCCTTAGAGATAATAGAGAGGGATTTATGGAATTTTCAAGAACTGGCAGAGAATTACGATGGATTATTAAAAAGAGGAGAAGCACAGGGAATAATTATCTATAAGAAGAACGAACCCTTAAACTATTGGGCGAAGGAAATTTTTTAATTTATTCACCTTTTGCGTCCAGATATCTTCTGCCAAATTTCAATTTCTCTTTTGTTCAAACGGCTGATTAGTTACTCCGCCAGCATCTTGCCCAGTTCGGAGGCAAACTTTTTAGACGCCTCGGGACCGGAGGCGGTGAGGAGATTCTTATTGCGCACCACATCGCGCTCTAAATAATTTACTCCGCGCCTTTTGAACTCTTTTATAATTGCGGCATCTTTCCAAACCGTTGCCTTTCTATTTTTGAGAATCCCGGCCCGGGCAAGGGTAAGGGGTGAGATACATATCGCAGCGACTATCTTTTTGGGACGGGAGAAATGTTTAATCAATTTATGAACCAGTGTATCGTCCCAGAAGATTTTGGCACCACTACCACCAACAATAACTAAGCAGTCAAATTTATTGGTGTCAGCATCCTTTATTTTAAGTGTTGGTTTTACCTTCATCCCGAACATTCCAATCGCTTGGGTTGTATCAAGAGAAGCAACGATTATCTCATGCCCTGATTTTTTTAGATAATCGTAGGGGATTTTGAACTCTTCGTCACGGAAATCCTTCGGGGCAATGAGGAAGAGAACCGTCTTCTTGGGATGAGGATAGATAATCCTAAATAGGACAAAAAGAAGCAAGAGAGATCTTATAAAGATTTTCATAGGTAAATTATAATGAGAAAATAAAAATAGTCAATAGAGAAATTGCCGAAAATAACGGCGGTGGCTGTGAAAAAATCAGCAACTGACTTGACCAAATAGGAACTGCTTTAATAAGTCCTTGATATTTAATGCCTTAAATTTGATAAAATTTGGCATAATTTATGAATATAATCTTCTGACTGAGAGTGGTGAAGATATGCAAGATTTAATTGGAAATTATAGAAATAGAAGTTGCCAATTTTTCGGTGGAGAGGTGATAGCAATCGTTGAAAATACAATTTTTCTTTCTTCGCTATCCGCTATCCGTTTACCGCCAACCGCGGACTGCGGGATAATGGAGAAGGTGATAAATTTCGGCGGTAGCCGAATTGGCAGAGGGATGGCGGATAGCGAACCAAAATGAATTCGTCGGATAGACAAAACGATAAAAACCGGTTATAATTGTTGATTATGTTTTTCAGAAAGGATACTTATGGAATTTCAAAAAGAAAGGTCCTAAAGATATGGGTGTCAATTTTCCTACTTACGGTTTGTTTCTTTCTTCTATTGTTGTTCCACCCCAGGGAGAAGATGGGGAGTAATGAAATGACACTCTTATTAAGGGAGACGAAGAAGTTCAACGCCTTTCTCAAGAAGGGCGATGCGAAGAGCATTTATGACCTCTTCAATGAAACCTTTAAGAGAGAGATTCCGTTTGAAAAGTTTGCGTTATCTTTCAATCACTGGATAGCCGATAAGAAGGGCAAGAGAGTGGAGACCCGGTTTATAAATATTACCGGTCTTTTCGGACAGGTATCAACCTGGATTTGGGAAGATAAAAGAAGATACCATTATCTATTCCATAACTGGATAAAGACAGATAGTGGCTGGCGATTGCAGTGGCTATCAAAGATTCTAAATGAGGATTTTGATTATGGGAGAAGAGATACAGTTTTGGGTAAGGAGTTGTTGAAATTGGCGGTGGAAAAGGCAATCTCCCTTAATGGTTTTAAGGAGAAATTCCCTCATTTTGTCATCCCGCGGAATATTGTCTTTCTGAAAAAGGGTCGGCCGGAGGAAGGGAGCCTCTCCTTTCCAAAATTCCGGGTTTTGTGGTTGACATTAGAGGAGATAAGAAAGAAACATAGATTACTTTCCATACCGGTCTATTTTGATTTTGGCGCGATAAGGATAATTGATAATATCGCGACAGTTTATCTTGATATAATTCCAATTCAAAGTGAGAAGATAGAAAAGAGATACCGCCGGCGAATTCGGGGTTTACAATTCCAGTTCAAGAGAGAGAATGGAAGATGGAATTTTATCTCCTACGGTGCAAAGTGGTAAATAATTTTATCAACTCAACAAAAATGAGGGTGGTAGAACTTAATAGTAGGAGGCGAAACCAATCGCTTGCGGAAAGAGGAACGGTGCCAAATAATTTCTGAAGGAAAGGGAGATAGATAACAGCGAGTAATAAGAGAATGGTGCTGGTGACCGCGAGGAGTAGAAGAGAGTTATGAAAGGGGTTAAGGCGAAAGACGGAGATTCTTTCCGAACGCCAGTTAAAGACATTAAACATCGCCGAAATGGTTAAGAGAGAAAAGACCAGAGTTTGTCCCCTCGGTAGCGAAGGAGCAAAATTAGGGATAAAGATGATTAGCGCCTGAATCAAAAAGAGTGCTCCAATTAAGCCACTGCGGCTGACTATCCGGGGGGTGAAGAAAGATTCCTTTTTTCCCCGCGGCGGATAAGTCATTAATCCTGGTTCTGAGGGTTCAACACCTAAAGCGAGGGGTGGTAAACCATCGGTAACTAAATTGAGCCAGAGGATTTGGGCGGCGGTTAAAGGCAGGGGAAGGCCAAAGACTAAACAACTTGTCATAATTAAAATCTCTCCTAAGTGGAGACCGAGACCATAGGCGATAAAATTCTTAGTATTTTTGAATATATTTCTCCCTTCTTCAATGGCTTTGACAATGGTTGCAAAGTTATCATCAAGGATGATTAAATCGGAGACCTCTTTACTGACACTGGTTCCAGTAATTCCCATCGCCACTCCAATATCTGCCTTTTTAAGCGCCTGGGCATCGTTAACTCCGTCACCGGTCATTGCCACGACATATCCCTTATTCTGGAATGCCTCAACGATTCGCAATTTGTGAAAGGGGGAGACCCGCGCAATCACCTCAATATCTTCCATTCTCCTGGTTAATTCCGCGGCATCCATTTTATCAAGGTCTTCGCCCGAAATGACCGTTCCTTCTCTTAGAATTCCAATCTCTTGGGCAACTGCCTTGGCGGTTAAGATATGGTCACCGGTAATCATAATTGGTTTTATTCCCGCACGACGGCATTCTTCTACGGCCAATTTCACCTCCGGACGCGGCAAATCAATCATCCCGACAAAACCGAGGAATGTGAGTTCTTCTTCATAGGCCTCTAACCCGCTTTGGCGGAAAGGAGACTCTTCTTCAATTACCCGATAGGCAATACCTAAGACCCTCAATCCTCGCTGCGACATATCCCTTAATCTTTCTAATAGTTCGGTTCGTTCCTTCTCCTCTAATCGGCACTTGCTCAGGATAACCTCTCCC
Organism: Caldifarciminota bacterium; assembly: GCA_037446935.1. GTDB lineage: Bacteria > Hydrothermota > Tepidihabitantia > Tepidihabitantales > JBDRVQ01 > JBBIHO01. The sequence continues at coordinate 4,550 of JBBIHO010000101.1, forward strand.
GCACCCTTAGCGGCAACAAAGAGGGTGGAAGAATCCAATGGACGATGGATTGTTGTCATCATCTTCCTCTCCGGTGAAAAAGGAATCTCTGTCAGGCGGGGATATCTTTGACTAATCTCTTCTTTTAAGATTCCACCTTTGGCAGCAAGGACGAGAAGTGCCCCTTCGGTTGGGTCGCCATCAATTACCCACCTTTTCCCTTCCTTTCGCAAGTGAGAATCATTGCATAAGAGACCGACCAAAAGGAGTAGTTTCAAATCCTCTGTAAATCCCTCTCCCCCTTTTTTGAGGATAAAATCCCCTTTTGGTTCATAACCGACACCTGTAACCGCAATCTCCCTTCTTCCCTCTTCTAAGAATACCTCCTCAACACTCATCTCACCCTTGGTCAAAGTTCCTGTCTTATCAGAGCATATCACATTTGTGGCACCGAGGGTTTCAACACTGGCGAGCCTTCTCACCAAGGCATTTCGCTTTGCCATCCTTCTGATTCCTAAGGCGAGGCAAATGGTGATTACTGCGGGGAGTGCCTCGGGAACTACTGCGACCGCTAAGGCGACTGCCCAGATGAACATCTTCAAAATCTCTTCTCCCCTTAGAATCCCGATTGTGCCGATTATCGCACAAATCGTTATAGTTAAGATACCCAACCATTTGCCCAATTTATCAATTGAAACCTGAAGGGGTGTCTTTGCCTCGGGGATTGCCTCCAGACTGGCGGCGATTTTGCCAAATTCGGTATTCATTCCAGTGGCATAGATAACCCCTTTCCCTTTTCCACAAACAACTGAGGTTCCGGCAAAGAGAATATTCTTCCTTTCTCCTAAAGGTGTTCCGGAAGGCAAGGGGATTGCTTCCTTTTCTATGGGAATTGATTCCCCGGTCAATGTCCCCTCATCAGTCTTTAGAAGAATCTCTTCTAAGATATAGCAGTCAGCGGGAACCTTATCACCGGCGGCAAAGAGCAGAATATCACCCGGGACCAAATCTTCGGTTAAGATATTCTTCTCTCTCCCATCTCTTAAGACCCTACTATATTCCGGAGCCATCTTCTTCAATTCCGCCATCGCCTTCTCTGCCCGATAGTTCTGAAGAACACCTAAGGAAGCAGAGATAATCACAATCGCCAAGATTACCAAACCTTCTGTATAATCACCAACAAGAATTGAAGCAATCGTGGCGAAGATAAGGATTACGATGAGAAAACTTTTGAACTGTTCAGCAAAGAGGGTAAAGATAGTCTTTTTCTTTACCTCTTTTAATTTGTTTGGTCCGAATTTAATTAGACGCCTTGCTGCTTCCTCTTCCGAAAGACCTGATTCCGTAGTAGAGAGGCGTTTCAAGACCTCGTCCTTCCGCAGTGTATACCATTCTTCCATAATAGGCTTTAATTATATAATAAAATCAAAAGGCGTCAAATAAAATCCGTTCACACCGTCCGGAAGCGAAATTTCTGACCTTCGGATGGGAATTGGCAAAGAAATCTTGCAAAATAAAAATCCCCCCATCCTTTCTGCCTCCACTAAAAAACCCGCAAAAAACAGTCTGCTCCCTAACCCCATATATCCTGTGACGCACCGCCTCCCCAAGAAGAAGCCCTATCGCGTGGGAAAGGAAAGGGTAAGGGTTGATAACTTTCAGGAAGCGTTGGATCAGTTTATAGTCTCTTTCGGTTTTTCCTGACATTACTCAGGAGATGTCCGCAAGTCTGGGAGAGCAAGCGTCAAAAGTGGTTGAGTTTAAGAGACCCTTTAAGCATTCCTTATTACCTCCCTATTATTATAAGGGAAAGCGCTCTGTCCGAAGGGAGTATCTGGCGGTATATCCCAGGAACGATTCCCTTCTTTGTCCGAGCCTTCAATAAAGACCTTATCTTATTCCAATCTGCGGAAGAATGAAGTTGCGACAATCAGAATCTACAATATCCTCGGTGAGGTTGTCTATTCTGCAAAGACGAATAAGGGACAATTTACAATAAAGAGACTACCGGCTGGAATCTATATCTTATGCCTTGAGACAAAGGGCTATAAGGAAGAGAGAAAGTTAATCGTTTTGAAATAGCCCTTAACTTCCCCCTGTCAACCACCCGAAGGTAGTGTCCATTTTGTTGTGGAAATTCGTCTATATAGTGCATTATAGTAGC
>JBBIHO010000102.1:0-6668 GCA_037446935.1 Caldifarciminota bacterium
TCCATATTTATACCGAAAATATTCCTTTCTGCCATATTTCATTATACCCTTGACAGAAGTTTAATGAGCTAGCACTATATAGACGAATTTCCATAACAAAATGGACACTACCGTTTGGGTATTTGAGAGGGGGGACTCCGCCTTGGCGGATGGTTTCATCAATCTTTTCCCTTAAAGAGAATATCTTCAAGAACGGCAACAACCTTGATTTTATTGAATTGTCGTGGTAAGATGTTATATGGATATAAAGGAACTGTTAAGGAAGGTAGTAAAGATTTTTACCCAGAATTTTATCTTTCTCGGGATCGGTTCTTTAATCTGGCTTTTACTGCGGAGCGGAACTAAACCATCCCGGATAAATTATCCCTGCCAGAGGATAGCAGTGAGCAATAGCATTTTCTTTTTGTCTGCTGTCAGTGGATTCCCTTATCTAATGAGACCACTCCGAATGAAGATTTCAAGATGGCTTATCCTCATCTTTTCCTTACTTCTCATCTTTTTCGGGATAAGGGTATTAGAACTGAGAAAAAGGGGAGAAGTTAGCGCCCCGCCAATTTTTGCCGGTTTTCAACTGGCAGAGAAGATATCAAAGTCAACCAATCCTTCTTCGATCTTTATCGTGAAGGATTTTCCCAATCCGCCGGCAAACCGGCGTCCGAATTTCCACACCGGTCTTGATACACTCCTTTCCTTAATGGCACAGCACGGCATTCATTTCTATAAGTCAAGAAAGCAACTACCCTGGTGTGATAGCATGGGTTTGATTGCGAAGGATGATGTTGTTTTAATTAAGGTGAATGCGGAATGGCCGGAAAGGGGTATGACAAATACCGATGTGATAAAGGGGTTAATTGCCCGGATTGTTGCCCATCCAGATACATTTATTGGTGAGGTCTGTTTGGTGGAAAATGGGCAGTGGCGATTCTCCTGGGCTTATCCGAAGAATAATGCGGAGGATACAACCCAGACGATGCAGAGCGTGATGGATTCATTCGCCAATCGGGGCTATCAAGTATCGGGTTATAACTGGACAGCAATTGGCTACGGCGGAAATACCCGCTGGGTTTTAGAATATGACCAGGGCGATACGAATGACGGCTATGTGAGAGAAGATTCCTCAGGGATGACCTATCCGAAATTTAAGACCATTTATGGAACGAGGATTTCTACCCGGAAGGGTATCTGGAATGGGAGAACTTATGATTCATCCCGACTTAAATTTATCAATATCCCGGTTCTTAAATCCCATACCCTTATGGGTGTGACTGCTTCAATTAAGCATTATATCGGATTTTTATGTTATCAGGCAATCGGCAGTGGCACAATGCACAATCGGGTGATCAATGATGGGCTCTTAGGTGTTGAGATGGGTAAGGCGAGATTTCCCCATCTCAATATCATTGATGCGACCTGGGTGAGTGCAGAGATTACTACTGGACCGAATGCCCCTTATGCTCTTTCTACACGGCTCAATACACTCTTGGCGAGTAAAGACCCGGTCGCCTTAGATTATATTGCCGGTAAAATGGTTTTGAGACCGGTTAGTTGGTGGTCAGGTCATCCTTGGTTGAATAATTACGGTCGGCACGACCCGGAAAACTTAAATAATGAAAACCCTGGTAGCGGAAGAAATTATTCGGATTCAACCCCATGTTATGGTATGCCTTATAATGCCTTCCGGCAGTATTTAGTCTCTACTTATCATCAACTAATCCGGAGGGGCTATTCAGTGACGATGGATACAAATCAGATGAATATCTATCTCTTCCAGTTCCAACCGGTGGGACTAAAAGAGGATAGGCGTCAGGGTCTTAAATCACCGGTGAGATTAGAAGTTAGTTCTAATCCCTTCTCATCTTCCCTAACGATTCGTGTCCGGGGTAATCTTTCCCCCCAATTAAATATTAAGATTTATGATGGTGAAGGGAGATTGGTGAAAATCCTGCCGTTGCAAAGGGAAGGTATCTCCTTTTTTACCCATTGGGATGGGACAAATCTCTCAGGGGATAAACTGCCCAGGGGAACTTATCTCCTTTTGCTGGATTATGACGGAGGACGGATAGAAAAGAAGATAGTTTTTAGCGATTAGCAATTCTCCTTCATCGTTAAGATTTCACCCGAAGAAAGTTGAATTTTCTAAATTTTCGGATATATTATCTTTTATTATGGATTTGAGTAGGATAAGGAATATCGGCTTTGCCGCCCATATTGATGCCGGAAAGACGACAACGACCGAACGGGTCCTCTATTATACGGGCAAAATCTATCGGATGGGTGAGGTTGATGAAGGGACAGCAACGATGGACTGGATGGAGCAGGAGAAGGAGAGAGGAATTACGATTACCGCCGCAACAACCACTACCTTCTGGAAGGGCTATCGGATAAATATCATTGATACCCCAGGCCATGTTGATTTCACAATTGAGGTTGAGCGGTGTATGAAGGTTTTGGATGGGGTGATTATCGTCTTCTGCGGTGTCGGTGGGGTGGAGGTGCAGTCCGAGACGGTCTGGCGCCAAGCGGATAAGTATGGTGTGCCGCGTCTTGCCTTTATTAATAAACTTGACCGTATTGGTTCTGACTTCTATCGGGTATTAAGGATGATGGAGGAGAAATTTCCTCAAAAACCAATCCCGATTCAAATCCCAATCGGCGCCGAAGAGAATTTCGTTGGGGTCTGTGATATAATTGAAGAGAAGGGGTATATCTGGAAGGAAGAGACATTAGGTAAAGAATACGAGATGATCCCTATTCCGGAGGATTTACAAAGGGAGGTGAGGCAAAGAAGGGAAGAGATAATTTCTGAACTATGCGACTATGATGAGGAACTATTAAAAAAATTCTTATCCGGAGAAGAGATAAGACCGGAGGATATTAAAATGGCTTTAAGGAAGGGAACCCAGGAGATAAAATGCTTTCCGGTCCTATGCGGTAGTGCCTTAAAATATAAGGGAATTCAGCCCCTCTTAGATGGAATCGTTACCTATCTGCCATCTCCCTTGGCAATGCCGCCAATAAAAGGGATTAACCCGAAGACAAAAAAGGTAGAGAAAAGGGAACCAAATCCCGATCCTCCCCTTTCCGGTCTTATCTTTAAGATTATGTATGATTCGCACCGGGGCATTATGTCCTATGTGCGAATCTATTCCGGGAGATTAAAAATAAACTCCCCTTTCCTTGTAGTTCCGGTAATGAAGAAAGAGAGAGCGACAAGGCTTCTCTTAATGCACGCCAATCGGCAGGAAGAGGTTTCTTCTTTATCCGCTGGTGAGATTGGGGTGATTGTCGGATTGAAAGATGTGAAGACTGGTTGGACAATCTGCGATGAGGAATACCCAATCGCCTTTGAGCGGATGGAATTTCCCGAACCGGTCGTATTCTTAGCCATTGAGCCAAAGACAAAGGCGGATGAGACAAAACTTAAAACATCCTTGGAATACCTATCTTTGGAAGACCCGACCTTCAAAGCGAAGGAGGACAAGGAGACTGGGCAGACAATAATCTCCGGAATGGGGGAATTACATCTTGATATAATCATTGAAAGGTTAGAGCGCAATTATGGTCTTAAACTTCGTAAGGGAAAACCGCAGGTCTCCTATCAGGAGACGATAACTAAGGAATGTATCGGGCGAGGTAAATTCTTCCGGCAGATTGAGGAACGAACTCATTACGGCGAGGTGCAGTTGAAGTTAGAACCGGGACATATCGGGATAAATTTCGTTTCCGAGACAGAGGATATTCCGGAGGTCTTCCATCCGGCAATTGAGAAGGGAATTTTAGATTCCTGTTCCGCCGGGATTTTTGCCGGCTATCCGGTCTCTAATATTTTAGTCCGATTGACGGGCGGGGCATTTGACCCGAAGAATTCTACTGAATTGGCATTTACCGTTGCCTCCCAAATCGCCTTTCAGGATGCCTTCCGGAAGGGAGAGCCAACACTCTTAGAACCAATAATGAGTATTGAGATTATATGTCCGGATGAATATGTCGGCGCGGTGATTTCTGACCTCTCCGCTCGCCGCGGAAGAATTATCAATATTGAGCAATTAAAAGGTTATAAGATGCTCTTGGGCGAGGTTCCGCTTTCTAAGACATTTGGCTATGCCAGCGCAATTCGCTCTTTAACCTCCGGCTGGGGGACCTATTCAATTCAATTCCTCCGCTATGACCTAATCCCAGAAGAGGAGAAGAAGCGCCTCTTTCCACAATTATAATAAAAATTTGCCGATTAAGAAATCTCTTCGGTTTGACGCCGTTCTCCGAAAGCGGTAATCCTTTCTATCTCCTCTTTTTTGCCAGTGGGGATGACATTAAGTTCTTTATCAATCCTCTTGATAAGTCCTTGTAATACCTTTCCGGGACCAACTTCTAAGAATCTCATAAACCCCTTCTCTTTTGCCCTTTGAACCATTCTGGTAAAGAGAACCGGACTGGTTAATTGTTCATAGAGAAGTCTTTTTATTTCGGAGGAATTAATCGCGATATTACCATTGCTCATAATTACCGGAAAGAGCGGTTCGTTGAAGGTAAAACCCTTAAGGAATTCCTTCAGTTCTGCACCGGAGTTTTTCAGTAATGGCGAATGAAAGGCACCAGAAACTGGCAAAGGAATCACCTTTAATGCCCCTTCCCTTTTTGCTGCTTCTCCGGCATCTTGCACCGCTTCTATTTCACCCGAAATCACAATCTGGTCCGGGGCATTGAAATTTGCAGGCACAACAATTCCCTTTGTCCTTTCGCAGATCTCCTTCACCTTCTCTTCCGCAAGACCAATGATTGCCGCCATTGTCCCTGGATTTTTCTCACCTTCGGCATACATCAACTCGCCGCGCCTTTGGACGATTTTGAGAACGGATGAAAAATCAAATACCCCGGCCGAATAAAGTGCGGTATATTCACCAAGACTATGACCAAAGGCAATCTCGGGCTGGATATCTTTATTCCGCAATATTTCAAGAACCGCAATAGAATGAACTAATATTGCCGGTTGGGTTATATAGGTCTTTCTTAGTTCTTCTTCCGGACCAAAGAAGGAGAGAGATTTTATGTCAACTCCCAGAATCGCAACTGCTTCATCATAAACCCATCTTGCCTCCGGAAAGTTCTCATAGAGGTCTTTTCCCATTCCGAGATACTGGGAACCCTGTCCGGGAAAGAGGAATCCGAGGCTCATAAAAGATCCGCGAGAGAATTTTGCAAAGTGAAGGATTTACTACTTTGTTATGTAAAGTATATTACATAAAGGGATAACTGCCTCCGGCTGTTTCTTTTTCTCCTCGGGCAATTCCGTGTTTATGAATTTTACCCCAACCGCCCTTGCGCAGTTATCCTTTATTGTATAGCCTTCACATTCCGCCATCCCGCCGGATTTTAAGTAGATGGTTGGCATATCACCTCCTTTAAGTTTCCGGTTTCGGGAGGTTGTAACTTATTGGTTTGTCCACACGGTATCCCAGGGCGTAATCGGCTTGCAGGAGTTTATGGATCTCTCTTGAACCTTCGTAAATCTGAGCTCCTTTGGCATTCCGGTAATACCTTTCAACCGGGTATTCGTCGGAATAGCCATAAGCGCCATGGATCTGAACCGCCATACTTGCTGCCTTTTCCGCTGCCTCGCAGGCATACATCTTCGCCAGAGAAGTTTCTCTTGTATTTCTTTTCCCTTCGTTTTTCAACCAACCGGCTTTCAAAGCGAGGAGACGCGAGATTTCATAATCCTGTGCCATTTGGGCAATCATCTCTTTAATCAACTGATGTTCACCGATATCAACTAAAAATGTCTTTCGTTGGCGGGCATATTTTACCGAGGCATCAAGACAGGCTCTGATTAAACCGGTGGCACCCCAGGCAACGGTGTATCTTCCTTGGTCAATCGCAAACATCGCAATCTTAAAACCTTCGCCTTCCTTTCCTAAGAGGTTCTCTTTTGGCACTTCCACATCCTGTAAAGATATGGAACCGGTATTCCCAGCCCTAATTCCTAACTTTCCATGAATCGTGGCGGTCGTCAGACCTTTCATTCCCCGTTCCAAAATGAAGCAACTCATACCGGAGTGGTCCCGTTTCTTCTTCTTCTCCAAATCGGTCCAAGCAAAGACAAGAAAGTTATCGGCGATGTCGGCAAGAGAGATCCACATCTTTTCACCATTTAATACATAATAGCCATCTTTCTTCACCGCGTATGTTTCAATCGCCACCGCATCGCTTCCGGCATTCGGCTCGGTTAAGGCAAAGGTGGCTATCTTTTCACCCCTTGCCTGGGGGATGAGATATTTCCTCTTCTGTTCCTCATTCCCAACACTGAGAAGGGTGAGGCTATTCAGTCCGATATGAACCGAAAGGATTACCCGCAAAGATGTATCAACATATTCTAATTCCTCACAGGCAAGACCCAGACTTATGTAATCAAACCCCGCCCCACCGTATCTTGATGGAATGGAGAGCCCCAAAATCCCAAGTTCCGCCATCTTTTTTAAGATGTTCTTATCAAAGTGCGCATTCCGGTCATTCTCTTTGATATTTGGCAGAACTTCGGTTGCGGCAAAGTCCCTGGTTAACCTCTGGACCATCAAATGCTCTTCGGTAAAGGTAAAGTCAATCATTTTCTTCCTCCTTCAAGACCCTTTCAAATATAAATTTGATATTCGCTAAAAGTCCTCTCAGGGAGA
>JBBIHO010000103.1:0-6616 GCA_037446935.1 Caldifarciminota bacterium
AGAAGTAGAAGTCAAGTATAAAAAAGACCTCCAAAGATTATCTGAGAGGAGTTTCGGAAATGTGATAGTTTCTGGTATGGGTGGTTCGGGTATTGGCGGAGAGATATTAAAAGAGTTAGGCAATAAATATTCCAAGATACCATTTATCACCACTCACGATTACACAATTCCCCATCCAACATCAAAGAAGACCCTATTCTTTGCCGTGAGTTATTCTGGTAATACCGAAGAGACAATCGTCGCCTATTCAGAGGCAAAAAGGCGCAAGGCAGAAGTTGTGGTCATTACAAGTGGTGGGAGATTAGGCAGATTAGCCGAGGAGGCAAACGACATCTTAATTCAAATCCCCCCTGATTTCTCTCCCCGCCAGGCGATTGGATATTTATTCACTCCCTTACTCCTTATAACCTCCCGCCTTCATCTCCTCCCAAACACCCGCAAGGAAGTGGCGGAGACCGCTCAGCAACTTGCCGCGCACCGAAGAGAGATTGAAGGGATTGCCAGGAAATTGGCAAATATCTTCTACCAAAAGATTCCTTACATCCTCGCCGGTTCGCCCTTCTATTCAGCCATCGCCTATCGCTGGAAATGTCAGTTGAATGAAAATGCCAAGACCCTTGCCTTTTGCAATACCCTCCCGGAACAGAATCATAACGAGATTGAAGGAATTGGCAGGCCATCTCTTATGAAGGATTTATTGGTTCTCGCAATACTCGTTGACCCAGAGGCTCATCTCCAGACAAATCTCCGGATTCGGCTGTTGCCAAAGATTTTAAGAGGCGAGTTTCAATCCTTCACGAAAATTCGCCCGCTTGGTAAGCGCGACTTGGAGAGGATCTTCTCTTTAATAATGATTGGGGATTTAGTTAGTTATCATTTGGGGAGATTATATAAACAGGATATCCAAAAGATAGAAAGGATTGAGACATTAAAGAGGATGTTAGTTAGTCTGATGGTCAAATAGTCTGATGGTCAGATTTTGCGGAGGTGAAGGATGAACTATTTGGCACTTTTTTTAATATTCTTCTCCGGGACGGCTAGCGGGCGCACCCTTAGATTCCCATATCCGAAGGTTATGATTGCCACTCAAGAGGCACTCACTGAGATGGCTTTCCCAATAGAAGAGGTGAAAGATGGGGAAATCACCACCCGAATGATAGAGACCCCATACGAGGCGATGAAGGGATTTATAAAAGAAACTATTCCATTGAGACCAGATGATAAACCGGGTTGGAAGAAAGCCCGATTGCGGCTTACCTTAAAGATTAAAAAGATGGGGGAGGAGAAGACGAAGATAGAGATTAGCGGGTGTATTGAACGATTCGGTGTGCCATCGGAATTTTTACTAATCCCACCGGCTTGGACCCCGGCTACTTCTAATGGTCTCTTAGAAGAGAGAATCCTCTCAGGGATTGAAGAAAAACTTTCCGGACCGCTGAAAGAGAAGAGAAAGAAAAGCGAAGAATTATTTTCTATTCTGCCAAGTGATAATTCACCTAAGGACCCACCATTTATACCTAATGTCCCGGTTTCTAATGACCCGGGCACAGGAAATCAGAATGAGACAACGATTGGGATCTTTGGCGGGAATTATGTCTGTGGTGGCTGGAATGATAACCGGACCGGTGTCTATCATGTAGAATTTGCCTTCTCCACAGATGGTGGGCTAACCTGGTCCGATGATACATTAATGATTGAACCAACCTATTCCGAAGATGGCGACCCGGTTATCTGTATTGATGATTCCGGAACGGTCTACTATTTCTGGCTTTCGTTTAACCGCTCGCCAACAATGACTGGCGATATCTTCTTAACCAAATCCCGGGATGGTGGAAGAACCTGGGGTCCTTTTATCAATTGCACCCCTAACTCACCAAGTTCCTTAGACGATAAACCTTGGGCAACAATGGATGGCAACAATATATTTCTCACTTGGTATGAGTATGGGACTACCTATAATCTAAAATTCTCCCGCTCTACTGACCGCGGACAGACCTGGTCCACTGGGCTTACGGTTGGCTCTGGTGGTAATGGCACATTCCCATTCCGGGGGATAGATTCTACGGTCTATGTCGGCTGGGGGATGCAGGATGTGAGATTAAACATCTCTACGGATATGGGAAGAACCTGGCAGGGACAGAGGACTGTGATTCCTGTAACCTGGAATCCCGGCTCTGCACCCTGGCGGCTTAACAATATCCCTTCCTTTGGCACAAGTCGTGACCGGACGAAACTTTATTGTGTCTTTGCTGACTCCCGTTTGAGGTCAGGACAGTTGGATGTCTTCTTCTCCCGCTCCACCGATGGCGGACAGACCTGGATGACACCGGTAAAGGTGAATGATACCCCAGCCGGAGATACAACAAAACAGTTCTACCCCTGGTTGGCAGTTGACCCTTATGATAGAATCCATGTCGTCTGGCATGATACCCGTGCCGGTGGCGGCAGATTGGCACAATACTACTCTTATTCTACCGATTTTGGACTAACCTGGAGCGAAAATTATCGTGTGTCGGATACCGCGGTAGTTTCCTCAACATTTATCGGCGACTATACCGCTTGCGCCGCGGATTCAAACTTTGTTTATGCCTTATGGTGCGATGCCCGGCGGGGACCGGCGAATCCTGATATATTCTTCTCCAAAGGACCGATTATGCGAAGCGATGTTGGCGTTACGACCATACTGGCGCCAATTGGCGAAATTGATTCCGGCACTGTGGTAATTCCGAAGGCAGTGGTTGAGAACCTCGGAACGACTACGGAAACCTTTCCGGTGAGATTTAAAATTGGCAATTTCTATGCTGATGATACAGTAATTACTTTAATCGCCGGAGGAGTGGATACAGCAGAATTTTCACCCTGGACAGCAGTCCAAATCGGAACCCACATAACTAAATGCACAACCCAATTGAGCGGTGATATGAACCCAACAAATGACTTTATCTACGATTCGGTTATTGTGCAACCATTAGTCGGGATAACCGACCATTATTCTATTCCGATTTTACCTAAGACCTTTTCTCTGGTGAATAATTACCCAAATCCTTTCACCTCCCAGACAGCAATTCTATATGCCCTTCCTTCTCAGTGTGCGGTTGATTTAGTAGTTTATAACTCTTCTGGGAGATTGGTGCGGAGATTGAAAAGCGGGATAGAAAAAACGGGATTTTACCGAGTCTTATGGGATGGGAAGGATACAAAAGGTGAGGAGGTCACAGAAGGTATCTATTTCTGTCGCTTAGAAGCGGGTCGGTTTTTGGCAACCAAAAAGATGATGAAACTAAAATAAGTTATAAAGAGACCCGCCTTTCGTTATCTGCGGCTTAGTGCCGTTCTCCGTTCACATCAAGCGATACTTTTGTGACATAGATGTCACTTTAATAAGTCCATAATTCTTAGAGGTTTATAGTTTATAAACCGGTAAGACCTGTAACATAGATGTCACCATATCAGCAAATATCCTAACCTCCCTTAATAACTAAAAACCCATCTCAATACGATCTGGCCGATTATAGAGCGTTTTGGGGTGAATAGTTGAAACAAATTTTAAGTTTGGCATATCCTTTGCTTTTTATTCGTTGTGAATCGGAGAATAATATGACAGATACCGGGATAATAGAGAAATTGCTAATGGTGTCATCTCTCTCTTTGCGGTATTGCTTATCTCCTTTGCTTTATTATAACTACCAAAATGAAGAATGGAGAGGAGCGGATAATGCAACACCTATGTAAACGCATACGAAAGGTTGCAGGAGAAAAGCGAATCCTTGACTTTTCTCAAATCTTTGATATAATATTAAACCATTAAGGCAGTCAATCCTTGGTGGAGGAGAAATTTGGAGGATAGAAAGATGGTGAAGATAATCTGCCAGAAGGGAGCTGGGCTCTTTTCATTCTTAACTGGAAATCAAAATTTCCATCCTGGTTTTTCTTCTGGCTATGGACGACTTCTTGGGGTGGAAGAAATCCAGAACTTAACTCAACCCCTGACTCTCTTTGGACGGCGGGGAAAGAGGGTCTTATTTTTAATACCGCCGTAAGGGGATAAAATGAAGAGGCACACCTTCGCATTATTAGGATTGGTGCTAATCTTTGCCATCCCAAACTTCACCTCAGGTCAATACGCCAGGGTCTACGGTGGCGGACAGAACGAAAGGGCATACGCACTATCCGAAGGCGTGATTCCAGGAACCAATATCAGGGAATATGTCCTTGGCGGATGGACCGAGAGTTACAACCCGAGACGGAATCCCCTCTTAATCGGAGTGAACCAGGGCAATGGTAATTTTATCTGGGGACTTATCGCAAGGGATACCGGCGAAATCCGCTCCATTGTGAAAACCTATGATGGTTTTGTCTTCACAGGTTATCTAAGCCTTTTGGGCAGCTCAAGCCGGCAGGACATTATGGTAGGTAAGGTAAGTGCCAGCGGACAGTTCCAGTGGGGAAGGATTTATCGCGCCTTGATGGATGATGTTGCCAACTCAATCATAGGAACCCAGGACGGTGGCTATGCGGTCTGCGGCTGGACATACTCCTTCGGACCTGACCCCAAACCGAATATCATCATTTTGAAGTTAGATTCTCAGGGCAACCTCAGATGGTCAAGGGTCTATTGGTTTTCCCCCCACTTAGGAACTGACCAGGCATTGAGCATTACCGAACTTCCATTTTATCACAACTATCCGTCAATGCGCTATGCAATTGTTGGCAGGACTCAGATGCTTGACACCCTTCACTATGATGCCTTTGTGATGGCCTTAGACTCATTAGGCAACCCCTTCTGGGCAAGGGTAATCCCCGGAATCCGTGATGATGAGGCACATTCGGTCGTTGTCTCTAGGGATACAATTACCGTTGCCGGCTGGACAAATAGTTTCTCTGAAACCTTTGATGCTGATATCTTCCTCTGGAATATGTGGGCTTATCACGGCTCGCCAATCTGGCGAAATACCTATGGTATTGCGCACTTTGACGAAAAGGTTGGAGATGACCGCTGCCTAACCCTCAATACGCCTATAGGGACAACTTATCCCTATCGCTTTTTAGTGAGTGGCTGGACAAAGCATACCCCGGCAACTGGCGGAACCGATTTCCAATATCTAACTGTGCGAAGCAATGGTGCCCTAGAATGGGCAAGACGCCATCCCAGTTTCGCTAACGGCTCTCCTCATCTTGAAGAGGCATATCCTTGCCTTATCTCCGGCGGTAGAATCGCCATTGCCGGCTGGTCAAATAATAATCTTTTCAGTTTAGGAGAAGATATGCACTTACTACGCACACCCCTTAATGGCTTAAACCGAGTCTGCACTGCCCGTGATACCCTCAGGCGCTATTCCTTCATAGATACCATAGGGAGATGTTTCACCGATAGTGCTGGGCTTTATCTATCCAATTTCCGGATGGATACCCTGTGGGTGCCAATGCGCCAACTCTGCACCACCAGGCTCACCCCAATCTTTGAATCAGTTCCCTCCCCAACCATCTCAGTAAAACCGATTAAAAGTGGCGGCGGAATGGTTGCCCTCGGCGGCGGTAATTCCCTCTATCTCCTCGTCGGTAATAATACCCGGGAATTTCTGAAATACAGTCTGGAGGAGGAGTCCTGGTCAAGATGTGAGAGCGTTCCTTTGGGACCAAACAATAAGAAGGTGAAGAAGGGTGCCTGTATGGTTGCTGTGCCACCACGGGATGGCAAAGGTGTGGAAGGAGAGATTTATCTCTTGAAAGGTGGCGGCACGAATGAGTTCTACTGCTATGACCCGACAACAAATAGTTGGAGCGCTTTGCCCGAACCCAACTTTACCAAAGGAGTTAAGGGTGGATTTATGGCGCCAATGGTGGTTAATGACTGCACATACATCTATGCCGGGAGTGGTTATAAAAATGAATGGAAGAGATTCAATCTCCAAAGCGGACAGTGGCAACCCTGCATTCCAGAGACCTTACCCGGTGGAAAGTGGAAAATCGGTAGTTCAATGGACTGGTTTTTTGCTGGAGAGAAAAATGAGCATCTCCCTAACCATATTATAATGATGCGTGCCGGTGGAAGGACAAATGAAATCTATGAACTCAGCCCCCAACCCGACCCACCAGGTTTCTCATTCAAGAGACTGGCAAACCTTCCACTACAAGGAAGAAGCGCGAGAAAGAAGAAAGTTGGCGAAGGCGGTTCAATAAAGGCATTCAACCCCGAACCATCTAATAAAGGCACAGAAGCCATACTCTTCTTTGCTGTCAAGGGCAAGAATACGAAAGAGTTCTGGCAATTTGAATATAACCCACAAGAAAAAGATACTGGCAGATGGACACAATTGGAAGATATACCTTCAACCAAAGGGATAAAAGGCGGCGGCTGTCTTGTCTATTCACCCTGGGACTTAGGGGTCTATTTCTTGATTGGTAACAATACAAGGGAAATCTTCGTCTACTACCCGCCCCTTGAAGAACCCACATCCTTTTCCTTCCAGAGAGAGCCTTCCGCAATGGGCAGGATAAAGGATAAAACATCTCCCCTTCTAAATATCTCTAACCCGATAAAAGGGATGACTACGGTCTATTATAATCTGCCGACAAAGGAGATGGCAACTCTTAAAATCTAAAATATCTTGGGCAA
>JBBIHO010000104.1:0-6548 GCA_037446935.1 Caldifarciminota bacterium
ATTTTTATTTTGCAAGATTTCTTTGCCAATTACCATACAGAGAATATTCCTTGCTGGATTTGGGAGCAGAGAAATTAAGAAAACGATGGGAAAGTTTCTCTTATGGATGAGAAATTTCCTTACAAATAGAAATTGTCCGAACTAATCTCCGAAGGTCAACGGCACCATTGCCTAATTTTATTAAGTGAAAGGAAAATCAATAACTTACAAAAATAAAAATTTATTCTTTGGCTTAAAGATTTTGGAAACATTTTACCCAATTTTTTACTCTATATTTATAGAGGGGGATTATCTTTTCAAATTGCCGTGGGGGGAGGGGTATCCCCACATCTATCAAAAGAAAGGTCTTTATAAAATTAAAGAAATTAAACTCAAAATTGGCTAAAAAATAAGATTTTATATCAATTATTAAATAAAACCTTCAATCTATCACTTAATCCCTCTTTAAGGCAGTCTTTTGAAGCGACGCCAATTCTAAAACGCCGTCTATCTCTTTATCCCTCTTTCGCTTTTTGTGATCAGAAAAGGAAGGAATTGACGAAGGGGATGTTGACAGAGTTAAAGGAAAGTGGTAGTATAATCTATGAAGAAATTAATCGTATCTTTCCTTACCCTCTTTTGCTTTGCAGGGGAAAGTCCGGTGGATAAGATAAAGCAGGCAAGCGAAGAGATATTAAAGTCTTATACCCAGCCCCTCATAAACAGTTTCGGCATTCTGACCAATACCAGCCTCTTCCATACCGCTTATACCCATAGGCTCTTGGGATTTGACCTCTCGCTAAAATTGAGTTATTCCCCAATTCCCCATAAGGCGAGGTTCTTTTCGGATAGTGTATTAGCCTGTTCCCTAAAAAGCGATGACTCGCTTACCTATTTTTATGTCTATGTGGAAAGTGCCGCAACGATTTTTGGTCCAACGGGTAAAACCCGGGTTCCGGTTCCTGGGAATGGGGTTGCTATTCCCAAGGAACTTCCTGGAGGCTTAAATCTACCAGGAGTGCCCTTTCTCATTCCGCAACTGAATGTCGGACTCTTTTTGGGCAGTGAATTGATGGTCCGATATATTCCCGTTCCTTTTAAGGGCACAAGGGTAGAGATTTATGGGGTCGGCTTGAAAGAAAATCTCAATGCCTTCGGTCCCCTGAGAAGTCTTCCTTTAGGTATTGCCATCGGGACTGCCTATCAAGTTTTTAACATCGGCGATGTTGTGAAAGGTTCTAATATTAGTATTCATTCCCTCCTTAGTAAACGGATTCTCTTCTTAGAACCGGTGGTTGGTATTGGTTATGAGATGACAAAGGTTAACTTTAACTACCAATTCCAATATAAAATCCCAACGCCTACCGGGGAGAGGGAAGAGAAGAAAGATGTTAAGGTTTCTTTTAAGGGGGAGAATAAATTCCGAATTCATCTTGGGTGCGCCTTGAGGGCAGGTCTTACCTTCTTCTATCTCTCTTATGAGAATGCCCTTTACGATGCCTTCTCTCTTACCGGGGGCATAAATTTTAGATAGGTTATGAACGGGCGGGTTGTTGCCACAAACCGAAAGGCGAAGAAGAACTACTATCTGGAAGAGGTGTATGAAGCAGGGATTGCGCTTTTAGGTTCTGAGGTGAAGTCTTTAAGGGAAGGGAGGGTCTCCTTAGATGAGGGATATTGCGAGATTGAGAATAACGAGGTCTTTCTAAGAGATGTTAATATTGCCCCTTATCACAAATCTTCGGTATTTGCCCCGCCACCGAAACGGAAGCGAAAACTCCTCCTCCATAAATCGGAGATTGCAAGACTCTCCGGTAAGGTTCAGAGGCGCGGTTGGACACTAATCCCCTTAAGGATATATTTTACCCCTCGCGGACTGGCAAAGGTGGAGATTGCCCTGGCGAGAGGGAAGAAGGCGCTTGACCGAAGAGAGGAACTCCGTCGCCGGGCACTGGAAAGGGCGGAGAGGATAGAAAGAAAATATGGGTAGGTTCTCTCTTCATCCGATTCTTGCCTTATCCCTCATTTTTACCAGCGTTTCTCTTCGCTATGCCTTTGGCGAGGATATTGGATTAGTTCCGCAAATAAAGGTTGGTGAAGAAGCGATAAGCAAGATATCGGTTGGCGACATTGAATATGTATCACTCCCCAGGGTGATTAAGGGATTGAGGGGCGAGATGTGGTCGGTAGAGAATAAGGTTGTCTGCCTGGTTCCGGAAAGCACAGAGGCCTCATCTTGCAAGTGGCGAGAGATTATCTTCACCTTAGATTCTAACTTAGTGATTATTGAAGAGAAGGGTCTCCGCATCTCTTATCCGGTAATCAAGCAGGGTGAATATATACTCCTTCCCGTTTCATCACTTGGGCAAATCTTTCCCGGGTGGCAAGCCGCTTCCGGAGAAGTGCCCCAAGCTCCAGTGAAGGAGATCTTTTCCGTAACCTCCTCCTTCCGCAGAGATACCGTCTCTTACCTTTTTGAAGTGGACACCTCTGTTAATTTTTACACCCAGAGACTCTCCCCCACAGGTGTTGAGGTTACTATTGGGGCAAAGGCACATTTTACCAGTATCACACCGGTGGGCATTGTGAGAGAGATAAAACTCTCTTTGACAAATGAGACACGGGCTAATTTCTATTTTAAGAAGCCGGCTCTCTTTCGTTATCATAAGAGGGAGAATGGTATTCATCTTAAGTTCTATCCTGCTTCCAACGGACGGGAGCGAATGGCGACCGTGCCGGCGGGTAAGGAGGGAAAACTTCTGATTATCTTAGACCCCGGACATGGTGGGAAAGACCCTGGTGCGGTAGGGAAGTTGGGGACAAAAGAGAAGGATTTGAACTTAAATATCGCCCGCCGTTTGCAGAAGAAGTTAGAGAGGGCAGGATACCGGGTTCTCTTAACTCGCGAAGACGATAGATTTCTCTCCTTAAGCGAGAGGACAAGTTTTGCCAATCGGATGCGGGCTTCACTCTTCATCTCAATTCATTGTAATGCCTCCCGGGATAATCCGCGGGCGATTGGTTTTGAGACCTATTTTTTATCTGAGGGGAGGACCGATTTGGAAAGGACGCAGGCATTAAAGGAGAACGAGGCGATTCAATTTGAAACTAACAATCCCTTTCTTTCTGATGAGTTAAGTCTCATCCTTTCCGATTTGGCGCAGAATGAGTTTCTAAGGGAATCGGAGGATTTAGCCTGTGCAATTCAGGATGCGGCGGATCTCTATCTGGGTCTTCAGAATCGCGGGGTAAAGCAGGCGGGGTTTTATGTCCTCCGTGGTGCCTTAATGCCCTCGGTCCTTGTTGAGTGTGGATTTCTTTCCAACCGGCGGGAAGAGAAGCTACTGAGGGAGGAGAAGACAAAGGAGAGGATTGCGGAGGCGATCTTCCGTGGGATTAAGAGTTTCCTTGCCAAATACGAAGAAAAACTCGCCACCCGAGAAGGCATCAGATGAATCCATTAACCTTGAGCGGTGCTGTCTTAAAATCTAAAACCGAGGAAGCACAAGCGAAGATCCATTTAGGAACCTTTCGGATTTAAAATACTTTATCCCTTTACAATCTTCTCTTTCGCGATAAGATGAAATATGCGACTCTTCTTTCTATCCGCTGAACCTTCCGCTGACCTCTATGGTTCTCTTTTAATTAAGGCCTTAAAAGAGAAGAGACCGGATCTTGAAATCTTTTGCGTCGGCGGCAGTGAGATGGAATCTGCTGGTGCAATCCGGATAATGGATAATAAAAGACTCTCGGTAGTTGGTTTCTGGGAAGGGACAAAGGCAAGTCTCCGACTCGCAAGAATTAAAGAAAGATTAAAAAGGGAGATTTCTGCCTTAAACCCAAATATCTTTTTGCCTATATCCTTTGGTAGTTTTTCTCTACCCCTTTGTTCCGATTTGAAGAGAAAAGGGATTAAAATCGTTTATATCTCACCGCCCCAAGTTTGGGCTTGGGGGAAAGGTCGGGTTAAATTTTTGAAACGATATACCGATAAGATTATATGCCTCTTCCCATTTGAGCAGAAATTCTATCAAAGATACGGCATACCAGCCCTCTATTTTGGTAACCCCCTCATTAAATTCGTTAAGCCACGCCTCAAGAGAGAAAGGATATTTGATAAATATCATCTTGCAAAAGATACTAAAATTATATGTCTTGCCCCTGGTTCGCGGCGAGAAGAGATAAGGAGACACCTGCCTTTCCTTTTAGAACTTTTTAAGGAAATAAGAGAGAAGGAGGCAATTACGGGATTTCTCCTTTTGCCCTCCAACAAGATTAAAGATATTGGATGCCGGATTTTAGATGTTCAAAATCTTTTCTTTGCCAGCGAAGATAAGTATGATTTAATATTTCACTCCGAATTGGTAATTGGTAGATTAGGGACAATCTCTTTGGAGACCACCCTTTTAGGTAAAACTTTTATCGGTATCTATCTACCCCATCCCCTTTCCTATCTCCTCGGGAGAGCGATTGTTAAGACACCATCTTTTTCCCTTCCTAATCTAATTTTAGGAAAAAAGGTCTTTCCTGAATTTATCCGACCGGATATAAAGGAGGTTTGCTCATCGGTATTGACAGTTCTAAAAAACCGGGAAGGTTATGAGAAATACTGCCTTGCCATCAGAGAAATCTTAGATATGGAAGATCCTGCCGCAAGAATTGCGGAAGAAATCTTAAGTGGCTAATATTTTTGCTAAATTGCAACTGACAATTGACAAATTCTCCAATTCGGATAAACTCAGAAGTTTTTATGAAAGGGGAGTGATTAGAAAATGAAAAGGCGGTATTGGGATTTAATAATTACTCTCGTAGCGCTCTATTTCTTCTTTCTCTCGATTGAACTCTTAGGTAGGGGGCTGAAACTTTTGGGCAAAGATTTCGTCTATAAGTTGCTCCTCACGACCAAAAATCCATTCTCCGGACTCTTCATCGGTATCCTTGTCACCTCCATCGTTCAGAGTTCTTCTGGGGTCACTTCTATTGTTGTTGGAATGGTTGGCAATAATATCTTATCTTTAAGAAACGCCATCCCAATCCTTATGGGTGCCAATATTGGGACGACCGTTACCAATACCTTAGTCGCCCTCTCCTTTATTTCCTCCAAACAGAAGTTGTCCCAGGTCTTTCCTTCGGCAATCGTCCACGATTTCTTTAACCTACTTACTATTCTCGTTCTCTTCCCCTTAGAAATCTCTTTCTCCCTCCTTGAGAAATCTTCTTATTTACTCGCGCAGGCATTTAAGGGTGTTGGGGGGATACATATATCAAATTTCCTTAAGTTGCTATTAAATCCAGTGGCTAAGCCGATAACTGCTCTCCTTGCCCGCTTCCCAGTAGTCCTTATCATTTCATCAGTAATCCTCCTCTTCTCAATGCTCAGATTTTTAGTTAATAGTAGCCGGCGATTAATCTCGGGAAGGGTTGAGGTCCTTTTAGACCGCTACATATTCGTTTCACCCTTTAAGGCATTTCTCTTGGGCCTTTTCTTTACGGCGATTATTCAGTCAAGTTCCATTACCACCTCTCTGATCATCCCCTTAGTTGCCGCTGGGGTTTTAGATTTGATAAGGATTTATCCCTATACCTTAGGGGCAAATATTGGAACGACCATCACCGCAATCTTCGCCTCTCTTGCCACCGGTTCTCTCTTAGGGAACGAGGCCGCCTTCTGCCATTCACTCTTTAATATCTTTGGCTGTTTAATCTGGTATCCTTTAAGGGTTGTGCCGCTCAGTCTCGCCACTCAATTAGGCAGACTGGTTGGCAAGGGACGCCACTGGGCAATTGTTTATACATTGGGAATCTTCTTCTTAATACCAATTTTATTAATTCTTTTAATAAGGAGGTAATATGTTCGCCGATTTTTTGAAATTTTGGAAGAAGACCTCTCTCTTAAAAGAGGCGACCGAAGAGGTGATTGTGATGTTAGAAAAGGCACAGCATATGTTTAACTTCTCAATGCGGGTGATGCTGGAAGAGGAGAAGGAAAGGGAGAATATCTATAAGTTAGACTGCGAGTTAAACCTCTTACAGATGGATGTGCGACGCAAGATCTTAGAACATCTGGCGATAAACCCCTATCAAGATATCACCTCCTCCTTAATCCTATCAATTATCGTCTACGATATTGAAAGGATTGGCGACTACTCCAAGAACACAATTGAACTGGCTCATCTCTATCCAGAACACTTAAAGGGAGGCTATTTTGACCGGATAAGGGAAATTGAGACCAAGGTTGGAGAACTCTTCACCCGAACAATTAAATGTTTTAAGGAAGGGAATGTTGAATTGGGAAAAGGGATTATGGAAGAACATAGTAAACTCGCCCCCCAGTGCGAAAAGATTGTGGAGGATGTGATAAATGATACGAAACTCTCGGCTAGGGATGGTGTCGTAATTGCCTTACTTGCCCGCTACTCAAAAAGGGTTAGCGCCCACCTGAAAAATGTCGCCTCTTCTGTGGTCAACCCCTTCCACCGCTTAACCTACCGACCAGAATAAGGAGATAGAATATGGAGGTCTTAGTCAAATGGATTGGTGGGATGGAATTTGTTGGCGAAACCCCTTCT
>JBBIHO010000105.1:0-6495 GCA_037446935.1 Caldifarciminota bacterium
AAAAGGCATCCTTCTTTCGCTTTGCCTTGTAAGCCCGTTCCGCTTTCAACTTAAGGATATCGCCGTAGACAATTAGGGCAATATCTAAATCGGGGGCAATTCTCAGGGCATTTTTTACCTCTCCTTCCGCCCTTTCTAAATCGCCGGTGGTGCGATAGAATTCAGCACTGTGGACAAAGACCCGAGCATCTTCGGGTGCCAACCGCTTTGCCTTCGCTAAATCTTCCTTCGCCAAATCGTATTTCCCCTTTTTCATATAGACATCCGCCCTTTTTAGGGTGGCTGTGAGATTATCCGGCTCCTTCTCTAAGATAAATGCCAGTTCCAATAAGGCGCTATCATACTCTTGTAAATTGATTAGGATATCGGCATATTTCTCTCGCAATTCAACAAATTCCGGAAAGCGAGCGCGGCAGGGGGCAAACATCTCCTTCGCCTCTTTATACCTCTCTTCCCTTAATAGGAAGTCACCGTATAATCGGTAAATTCCTAATTCCTCGGGGAAGAGTCGCACCGCCTTTTTATAGACAGAATCCGCCTTCTTCGTCTCTTGCGTTTCTGTATATATCTGTGCCAGTCCCAGATACAATTCGGAAAATGTGGGATCCAATTCTATCCCGGTGAGGTAGAGGCTTTCCGCCTTGGAATAATCTTTCACTGAGAGATAGAGGTCGGCTAATGCCTCGTAGCCCTTTATCTTCTTCCGATCCAAATTGATTGCCCGGGAAAAGAATTCTTCTGCCTGACGAAAGTCCCTCTTTATCTTATAAATATTGCCAGCGGCGATAAAGGCTTCATAGAAAGTGGAATCCGATTCAATTGCCGCCAGGAATTTCTCCAATGCCTTATCCAATTCCCTCTGCTTGAAATACTCTGCCCCCAGAGAATAATTCTGTTCGGCAAGTCTCCTCCTTTCTGCCATCGCTTCTCCCGACGCTGGTTTTACCATTTGCTCCTTCGGCGCACAAAAGAAAACGAGAAGTCCAAAGAGAAATGCCCAAAGAGAGCAACCTTTAATCCTTTCGTTTCCGGTTTCCCTCTGCACTTTTCAAAATGGAGCCGACGGGATTCGAACCCGCGACCTTTTGACTGCCAGTCAAACGCGCTCCCAACTGCGCCACGGCCCCAAAATCTTAATCTTGGAGTTTAGCAGAATTCTTCCCATTTGTCAAGTTTTGACTTTTATCTTTTCCTATTGTATTATATTAAGATGGTAATTGTCATTGACCTTCGCCGGCGTGGCTCAGGGGTAGAGCAGCGGTTTCGTAAACCGCAGGTCGGCGGTTCGAATCCGCCCGCCGGCTTGACAGAGAAAGACCTTTGGCTAAAATGAGACAAAGGGCCCGTAGCTCAGTTGGTTAGAGCAGCTGACTCATAATCAGCGGGTCGGAGGTTCGAGTCCTCCCGGGCCCAATCATCTCCTGACCTGGAAGGTTCATAAGGCAAAGGAAAATCCAAAAAGGACCGTATTGGTCTCTCTCTTCCTCTTCGCCCTGCTTCTATCCTTCCTTATCCTTTATGGTCTTTTCTGGACATCCCTTGCCTTCCTCTTTTTATTCATCTCCCTTAACAGTTATTTCCTTCCCATCACCTATACCTTAACCGAAACGGAGATAGAGATTGATAAAAGGATATTTAAGTTCAAGAGAGAATGGAGGGTCTTTCGGAGGATAATCCCAACAAAAGCAGGGGTTGTCCTTTCGCCCTTTGCCAAGAGTTCCTTTCTGGATAATTTCCGGGGACTTCATATCTTTTTACCCGCGGAAGATAGGGAGGCGATATTAAAATTTATAGAAGATAAAATTAACCCCTCAGCCCAATGAGGGCTAAATTTCTGCCGGTTATCCCATCCCGTCTCTTAGAGTAGAAGAGGTCTTCTGCACAGTGGGAGCAATATTCTAAGGAGGAATATTCTTTTAACCCCTCTCCTTCTAAGGAGAGGCGGACAAAAGCCCTTAAATCTAAGAAGTGGTGGTCTTTAATCTTGCGCAAAAATTCCTGACGAGTTTCTGGATATCTTTTCTGAAACAGAGAGAAGACACTTTCACCCACCTCATAACATCTTCCTTGAATAGAAGGCAGTAGGGAATAAAATGTCTCTCTCCCTTTACCGCTCACAGCGTGCGGGAGCGAAACGCGACCAAACCGTCTCGCCATCTTTTGCGTTAAGTTAGAAATTGCTCCCCGCCAGCCAATATGACAAATCCCAATTTGTGTCCCTTCACTATCAAAGATGGCGACCGGCAGGCAATCCGCAACCTTAATCCCGAGATAAACCCCTTTCTCTTTGGTGATCAGTCCATCACCTTCGGAGATATTTTCCGTCTCTTGTGGAACAACAATTATCCTATCGGAATGGATTTGGTTTAAGGTAACTATCCTTCTTATTCCTAAGATATCCTTTAATCTCTCATAATTCTTATCCACATCCTCTTTTCTATCACCAACATCATAAGAGAGGTTAAGGCTAACATATTTCCCGGCGGAGTTTCCGCCCCTTCGGGAGGTGAAGATTATCCGAACATTTCTAAATATCAATTCAAAGTAGCAGAGCCCATTTTCCTCTTTTATCTGCCACATCGCCGTATCTCTCATTACTCCCTTATCCGGAAATCTTCGCAGTAGATCTTTATCCGCTTCTTGCCGAAGAATGTATCTTCATCAAAGGTATAAGCAATATCAATATGATTCTCCTTACCCGGCTTTAAGTTCAAGATATCCGCGGCGCGGCCAAAGGCGATGACATCAAATGTCTTATCCTTATTCTCCCGCACGGTAAACCTCAGATGCTCCTTACCAATCACCCTCGGTATGCCAACTACCTCAAGGGAAGTCGTGGCAAAGAGGGGAAAGGGATTCTCCATACCGAATGGTTCAAATTTCCTTAAAATGGTTAATAGTTCCGGTGAGATATCTTTTAAGGTAAGCAGGGCATCAATAAATAATCTTCTCTGCTTCAATTCCGGTGAGATCTTATTTTCCGCATATCTCTCCATTCCGGAGATAAACCCATCCATCTCTTCACAACGGAGTGCCAGTCCGCAGGCATATTTATGCCCGCCGAATCGCAAAAGCGAGGAACTTGTCTCCAGCAAGGCGTCATAAAGGGAGAAACCCGGAATACTCCTTCCCGAACCTTTCCCCAGACCATCCTTTATTGTGATTAAAATTACCGGACACCAGAACCGGTCACGCAACTTCTGGGCAACAATCCCAATCACCCCTTCGTGCCAGCCTTCCCTCTTTAAGATGATTATTGGCTTTTTATCCAGCCTCTCTTTCTCAACAATCTCCTCTGCCTCCTTTAAGATTGACCGTTCAATTGCCTGCCTTTGCTGGTTATGCTCATTCAACTCCTTTGCTAATTGCCTTGCCTCCCTTTCGTCTTCGGTTAAAAGGAGCCGGACCGCCTTTGTCGCGCAAGCGATTCTGCCCGTAGCATTGATTCTTGGTCCTAAGATATAACCGATATGATAACTCGTCAAATCCTCCTTTCTCACGCCGGCGACCTCACAGAGTGCCTTTAGGCCAATATTTTTCGTCCGTCGCAACCTATCCAAGCCGATTTTCGCAATTATCCGGTTCTCCCCAATGAGAGGGACGATATCACAAATTGTCCCTAAGGCAACCAGGTCAAGATTTTCTAAAAGAAGCCTCTTCTCATAACCAAAGAGTGAGAGAAATGCCCATACCAACTTAAAGGCAACCCCACAGCCGGAAAGGAGAGAGTCTTCACCTCCTCTCCTTTTCGGATTCACAAGCGCAAAGGCGGGAGGGAGTTTCTCCCTTCCCTTCTCAATCCTTGGCTGGTGGTGGTCTAAGACTATCACATCAATCCCCAACCTCTTCGCTAAGGAGAGGGAATAGAAATCAGTCGTTCCGCAGTCAACCGTGATGATGAGCGAAAAACCATTAGCCGAGGCATAAAGGATACCGGTCGTTGAGAGACCATAGCCCTCCTTTTCCCGGGAAGGAAGATAAAATGAGACCTTCCCGTAAAGAGAAGATAATATCTTGGTGAGTAAAGCAGTTCCGGTAATCCCATCAACATCATAATCGCCATAGATTAAGATACTCTCCCCTTTCTCAATTGCCCTCTTTATCCTCTGGCATGCCTTCTCCATATCGGGCAGGAGGAGCGGGTTTTTGAGATTGGCAAGTTTTGGCTCTAAGAAATCAACAATCTCCTCCTTTTGCCGAAAGCCCCGCCTTTCAAGTAAGATAAGGATTGGCAAAGGGAGGGAAGTCGCCTTCTGCAATTCTTTTAGTTCTTTACCAACTTCTACATTTGGCAATACCCATTCCGGTGGGTTTATCGCATTACTACCCATCTCTAAGAATACGGAAAAGGGGATTTTAGTCAAGGAGAAATATTCCCTTCCGTAGGTTGTAAATGTGGTGTTCGGCTGTCGCCGTTCCTTCCGCTTGCGCGGTTCTTTCAGAAACGGAAGCGAGGACAAAAGTCCCTATAAATAAGGTCTTTTAGTCTTTTAGTCTACCGGACTACCTTACCCATACGAACTCCTTTTTAAGAACTTTTTCAAGTCAGGGAAACTGTTCATAAAGCATAGTTGACCTTTATTTATCTTCGGTTATAATATATTAGACTGAGAAATGAGAAAGAATATGACCGTTAAGAGATTAGATAATAACGACCGCTGGCAACGCCCGCGCGCAGCACGATTGAAACTGGAGGGATTATGACATTTTTAGGTTTTGCCGTAACCCTTATGGCGGGTGCTGTAACCTATTTTGCCTGGCGAAATGGAATGGTAATAAAAGAGAATACCAGAGTCCTTTCTCAAAAATTAGACGAAGGATTTAGAAAGATGGACGAAAGGACCGAAAAGATAGTTCAACTCATCGCTGAAGAAAGTGAGAAGACACGAGAACTGATTGATAGGACATCCCGCGAGACCAGGGAACTGATTGATAGAACATCCTGGGAGACCAGGGAATTGATAAAGAGTCTGAAGGGTTAAGCACTGCTACCTTGCCCTTGACTTTATTTTATAGTATAATATATTTCCACCAAAGGTAATTTGCTTTGGTGGAAAAGAAGATATGGGAAATAGAATGTGGATAAATAAGGAAAAGTAGAGAGATGCGGAAAATGAACTGCCAGAAGGGAGCGGGATGGGGAACGCGGAACTCGGAACAAAAGATTTTTTATTTTTACTTCCGCATTCCGTATTTGGCATTCCGCATTTCTTCTGGCTACGGACGGCTTGTTGGGAGGTAGCGGGCATCCGGAAAATAATCCTACCTCCAGCCTTCTTTCTGTGGCGGAGAGAGAGGGTTCATTAAAAAACGCCGGGCTCTCTTTTTATGGCGGGGAAAGAGAGTCAAAATTTAATCCCGCCCATAGGAGGATATATGGATAGAGTTTTAACAGCAGTAATCTCTATCTTTATGCTCATATCCCTTGCCCATTCCGCCGGCGATAAGTTCATCCTCTGGGAGAGTTTTGAAGGGATAACCCCTCCCTGCCCATAGGATGGACGGTGGAAAATACGAACGGCGACGCCAATCAATGGGAAACGAAGGATTACGGCGGTTATAAAGTCCGACCCAAGTGCGTCCGATACAAGGCTCACCCGACCAATTCGGCTAATGATTGGTTCTTCACCCCTTCCTTATCCCTAACCTCGGGAATCCAATATACGCTCCGCTTCAAATACCGGGTAACCTCAGCCACTAATCCCGAAAAACTGGCTGTCTGGCTTGGAACCGCACCGGCCTCCGGCAGTATGACGACCCAGGTCTTTAATCGCACCAATATAACCGATACCCTTTATCGGGATACCGCAGTAACCTTTACCGTTGGCTCATCCGGCACTTACTATATCGGCTTCCGCTGCTTCAGTGATGCCAACCAAAAGCGGCTTTATATTGATGATATATTTATCTTAATGCCGGAACCGAATCTGGAATTACAACTTGTTATGGTAAAACGCATCTATCAGCCAACCGGCACTCTCTCTTATCCTGCTGACCCTTCCGATTCCATAATTGAATGCTATGTCTATCTAAAGAATGTCGGTTCATCACCGATTACTATGAATAAACAATTTGCAACCGAACGAGACCTCATCTTTATCATCATCTCGCCCACTGGCGATACACTTCCCTTTAATGCTGTAATTGAGGCATTGAGCGACCCTTCCTCAGAGGACATTGAAACCCTCCTACCAGGAAAAGCTACCGGGAAGTTTATTGATTTGCGCCCCTATTATCGATTTGAACAAACCGGAACTTACTCCATCCGCGCCCGCTATAAAAATCTGAGTAAAGTTGGGGGTTGGG
This sequence comes from Caldifarciminota bacterium, assembly GCA_037446935.1. Classification (GTDB taxonomy): domain Bacteria; phylum Hydrothermota; class Tepidihabitantia; order Tepidihabitantales; family JBDRVQ01; genus JBBIHO01. The sequence continues at coordinate 6,307 of JBBIHO010000105.1, forward strand.
ATGTTTGGCTTGGTCAACTTCTCTCTAACCAAGTAGACATCCTAATAAGATAAGGAGGTAGGTATGGCACCGAGAATAAAGATATTTATCATCTTTTTCGCCCTTTTATCACTCTTCATCCTTTCGGAAAAGATGAAGGTAGTGTCCATTTTGTTGTGGAAATTCGTCTATATAGTGCATTATAGTAGC
>JBBIHO010000106.1:0-6478 GCA_037446935.1 Caldifarciminota bacterium
TCTTGACAAAAGGGCAAATATCGCCCATTATCTCTTAGAAAGTTAAGGTTAGGATGAAAAGTCAAAATCCCACTTCCAAGCGTCTATCCTGGGATGAATATTTTATGAAGATTGCCGAGATGGTGAGCGAACGCGCCACCTGCCTCAGGCGAAAGGTGGGGGCAATCTTAGTAAAGGATAAGCGAATTTTAGCAACCGGTTATAATGGTGCACCAAGTGGTTTAAGACACTGTTCCGAGACCGGTTGTTTGCGCGATAAACTACGATTAAAACCCGGGGAAAGGATTGAACTCTGTCGTGGTCTGCATGCGGAACAGAACGCCCTGGTGCAAGCTGCCGCCTTTGGAATAAATGTCTCCGATTCTACTATCTACTCCACCTGCGAGCCTTGTATAACCTGCGCCAAGATGTTAATCAATGCCAAGGTGAAAAGGATTTGCGTAAAGCAACCTTATCCTGACAAACTTGCCCGGAGGATGCTAAAAGAGGCAAAGATTAAAATAGTGGTCGTCAAATAACGGTTGACAAAGGTCGCGGATAGTTTATAATCTAATTAAGATGGAGGAAATTATGAATTGGAAAGAGAAGATAGCATACCGGGGAATTTTTATCCTTCTTCTTTTCCTCCTCTCACAACTCTTTGGAGAAGAGAAGAAAGGCCTCATAAATCTAATGAAGGTGCCCCTTATGGGAGACACCACCGAGGAGGTTATCTTCTATATCTCCTCCCAAAAACCCGGTGAGACCCTCTCTTATGAGGTCTTCTTTGGCGATGGGAATAAGCACGAATCGCCCTTCACCACTGGTGAGATTGAGGCAAGCCACCGCTATACCAAGCCAGGAGTGTATAAAGTCAAAATTATCGCAAAGAGCCGAAAGGGAGTGGTAAGCGAGGAGGAAACCACGATTGAGATAAAAGATAAACTTTACCTCTTCCGCTTTGAACTGCGCTCCGCCACCATATCCACTCCGGCATTAGATAAACAGAATAATTTTTATTTGGGCTTGGAAGATAACTGTCTCGTCTCCTTCAATAAGGAAGGGAATTTCCGTTTCCAATTTCCAACCTCACAACCTGTCTTTGCCACACCAACCGTTCTTGACCACCAGGTCATTTTTGGCTGTCTTGATTCCAATCTCTATTGTATTGATACTACGGGAAAACTCCTCTGGAAATTTCGTGCCAGTGGTGAAATCTATTCCGCACCAGCGACTGATGGCAAGAAGATTTTCTTTACCTCGGAGGATGGCGGAGTCTATTCCCTTTCTCGTGATGGCAGGTTACTCTGGCAGAAGAAGATTTCCTCGGAACCTTCATCCCCAACTCTTGATAAAGATGGTTCTATCTTCATCACGGCGGATGGGATTTATGGCTTCTCCGCCAAGGGACGAGAACTCTTTGCCTTTACCACGCCCGATAAGGACGCCTTTCTCACTCCGCCGGTTTTAAGCCCGGATGGCTTATCCCTGCTCGCTGGTTGTGAAGACGGTTATCTTTACTGTATTGACAAAAAAGGTAAGTTAAATTGGAAGGCACCGACGCCCGATGAAGACCCGATAAGGTGCGAAGGGATTTTTCAGGGAGATACCTTCCTCTTCGGTGCGGATGATGGAGTGCTCTATAAAAAGGAGCGCTACGGCGGATTAAAAGATTTCTTTACCACTGATGGCGAGATAATCGCCTCTCCGGTCATCACCCATGACCAAAGGATTTTCATCTTTTCGGATGATGGCTACCTCTACTGTCTGAGAGGGGATGGAAGGCTTATCTTCTCAAAAGAAATCTCTTATGGCGAGAAGGGATATTTTATCACCCCCTCGCCAACCCTCACCTCAGACGGCACCCTCATCGTCACATCTTGGGATGGCGAGATTTTCGCCTTTCCCGCCTCTCCGGTTGCCAACCCTCATCTCTGGCATACCTACCGCGCAAATTTCCATCGGACCGGTAGCCTGAACCTTATCGGTCCGCGGAGCCCTTAAATGAAAATTAAAACGAACTGTTCGCCCTTCCTCTTTTTTATCTTAGCACTATTCTGCTGGCAAAAAGAAAGAGCGACAGAGAGATTAAAGGTGAAAGGAAAGAGTTTAGTTTGCGACTGGACCTCAGAGGAAATCTTTCCTCCTCTCTCCCCTCCCTTCTCATTATCCACATCTTGCCACTCACTTTTCTTGGGAGATTTTCATCCCAAAAAAGGTGAAGAACTCCTCTTCTTCTCTTCCCACCTTCCTCATCTTTATATAATATCAAGTGACCTTTCACTAATCCGCACCTTACCGGCATCATCTCTCCCGCCAAAGGTCTTCACCTATCAAAGGAAGAGGTATTTAGCGGTCACCAATGGAAAGGAAATCTTCTTTTCGCCACTGGCAACGCCCTTGCTCCACAAGAAGGTCTCTCTCCCCAAATTAATGGTAAAAGGTAATACCTGGATAAAGGACTTTTCGATTCAGGTGCAAGAGGAAGATATGGATGTCGTCACAATTGAAGAGGAAGCGGACATCTATTCTCTTCGCATCTACCGCTACCATCATAAGAATAACCGTGAAAAGTTTACCCTTGTGGCTGAGGAGAGGATTCCTTCTTCATCTTTCATAAAAGGGGAAGGGATGCCACCTCTCCTCATCGCCGGTGGAAAGGTAATTTGCCGCGGGGATGATAACTGGGAGAGGGAACTTCCCTTTCCTTTTCGCTTCGCCAAGGCTATCTACTCTGCGGACGGGAAGAGGATATACTTAACTACCTCTGACTCCTCCGCCACTTGTGGAAAATTTTACCTCCTAACCTCAGAAACCGGAGAAATTTTGCAAGAATTCCCCAAAGGCTCGCCCTTTTCCTTTGGTCTTAACGACTTCTTCCTTTATGACTTAAATGGCGATAAAAAAGAAGAAGTGATTCTCGCTTACTCTGGCAAAGAGGCCGGGATTATGATTCTTGCTGATGGTAAAGTCATCGCCACGAAAAGATTCTATTCCTCCTTTATTTATTCTCGGATAATTACCTATATCCTGGGAGTCTTCAAGACCGACGATGGGATTGAGATTATGGCAAATCTCTCTTTTGAAAAAAGGGGAAAATATGAGAACTGGCTCTATCGGTTATCTCCCCAATTGAAGGTGAAGGATGCTATTGACATTGAGGATACCGTTTATGCCTTCGCACCGCTATACCCTGATGGACTTTTACTTGTCGGGCAAAGTTTCTCGGTTTATAAATGGGAATAACGCACCTTCTTTTGCTTTTTTCTTGCGGCACCTCTTACTTCTCACCTTTCAAAAGTATCCCCCTTCCAAGAGCGGAGAACTTCTACCATTTCACCTTCTTCTTTCTCACCCCGGATAAGGCAAAAGAGATTATCCTCTTTTCTTTGACTGGCAATCTCATCGTTATGAACTCAGAAGGGAAGGTCTTAAAAACTTATCCCTTCCCAAAAGAAGTCCTGGCATCCTATGACTCTCCCACCTCCCTTTTTATCATATCTAAGGACGGGATATATAGACTATCCAAGGATGTTCTCTCCCCACCTGCAGTTCTCCTATCCAAGAGAGATATTGAAGGTTCTTTCCCAATTTCTCCGACAACCTTTGCCGTAAAAACTTCTCAGGAGATAATCATCTACAATCTTTCTCCGCCCGGTATTAAAGAATTATTCTCTCTTCCGCTCCCGGCACTCCATACCGGAATCAGACAGGAACAATATCTCTATCTGGCAGAAAGTTCGGCAATTTATAAATACCTTCCCAAAAAAGGTGAGGTGAAAAAGGTCTTAAATTTGGTAAAAAGGCGCATTATTGGCGACGCTGCGGAAGAGAAGATTCTCGGTCTTTTTAACCTCGGAGCCACCCTCGGCATACTCCTCCGCGTGGAAAAAGATTTATATCTAATCCACTATGACCCGGCCAAAAATAACTTCCCCAAAAAAATTCCGATTTTATTATTAAGAGGCGCTTCCGAAGTTACCGCTACCGCATACCAATCGCCACCAATCATTTTAAGGCATGGCTCTTCGCTTTTTTCCCTTAATCGCCTTGGCTTCCGAGAAGGTATAACCAGTCACCCAAACTTGATCAACTTTCGGGTTGATGACATAGACGGTGACGGTCTCTTAGAACTTGCTCTCCTCCATAAAGAAGGGATTGAAATCTTCATCAACCAGCAAAAAGACCTCCGCAAAAAAAGGGAGAAGGCGATAGAAAATTTCCTCCGCTCAATAAAGAAGGAGAGACTAAAATCTGCCTCCCGTTACCTCTTTACCGCTCATATCTTGAGTCACATATTAGGTGAGGATTCTCGGTCGTTAAACATCCTTGCCCGCCGAACCTACACCAATTATTACATCAAAAGATGGACAGAGACTTCTCTCTTCTTCTTAGTCTCTCTCCTCCCCTTGTTCTTCATCCTTCTCCTCACAAAAAGGATCCGGCGAGAAAAGAGGCGTCTGGCAAAGCGGGCGGTGCGCGAAATTGTCCATTTGGCTTATGAAGTGATTACCCTTGACCACAACTTCATCCTGAAAGGCAACATAACCGCCGCAATGAAGAAACTACAAGATTTACGCGAGCGCTACCATCTTTTGCGAGAAGAGATTACTTCGGAACTCTGGGACGAAGCTTCCTATAAGAAGTTCTTAGAGCGATTCCTTCACTTGCCCCATCTTCTCCCGTTAAAAAAGTTCATTGACGACCGCCTGAAAGAATTGGGGAAATCTTGGGAGTGTGTCGTTGTCACTTCCGAAGCGGAAGATGTCCATTTATATATTGACCCCCTTATTGAAAACATCTTCACCCATATATTCTCTGACCATTTCCGCTACAGCGCAACTTTCTCTAAAATCATTATCTCCTATCTCCACACCACCGATTGGGCAAGAAGGGTTAAATTCTCCTTCCTCTCTGATGGCGCCACTTTTCCCAATCTGACGAAGGGACACTTGGCAGAAGACCTGCAAACCCTCCGCACGCTATATGGAAATTATATATCCTTCGGAAGCGAAGCGAGGGCTTCCAACGAAAAGTTATGGGTAACATTTTTAGACCTCGCAGGAATAATTAAGGACATAATTGCGAGATGAAACCTTATATCTTAATCTGTGATGATTTAAGGGAGAGTTATATAACCCTCATTGAACGGATAAGGGACTACGAAGGGGGGAGACTCCTTGAAGAGTTTGAATTCGTTCACCTCCGGTCGGGTTATGAACTCACTGACTGGTATAAAAGGAATAAAGGGAGATTCGTTTCGCTAATCGTTCAAGATATTGACTTCACCCACCTACCGGATACTGAATTGTTAGCCCCCAAAACCCTGGGGATCGAATCATTTCCCTCATTTGATGTGAAGTCATTGCAAGGTTTCTTAATCTTTACTCTCCTCCGCCGGGAGTTAGACAAGATTGTTCCGGTCCTCTTTTTATCGTTACGGGTTGGCATTGATTCCCTCAAAGAGTTCTCTACCGTCCTCGTCTATCCGGGTTATGGCCGTTCCACATTTGTCCCCTTCTCCGCGGTCGGCGATACCTTTTATCCTTCGGTTATCAAGAAGATAGATTTCTTCGCCCTGCGCCCGATCTCAGAGGAGAGAAAGCAGATTTGGCGAACCGAGCATAATTTTGTCGTTGGCGATTCCCGGCTTATGGCTTATCTCATCTCGGAGATTGAGAAGATTGCCCCCTCGGATGCGACCGTAATGTTATTGGGGGAACCGGGTGTGGGAAAGGAACTGGTTGCCCGAGGAATCCACCGCCTCTCCCCCCGGTTTCACCCAGAAGAAATCACAAAAACGGAACCACTTACCGTAAATATTGCTGCCCTTGATTACAATCTAATTGAAGACGAACTATTCGGTCACGAAAGGGGTGCCTTCACTGGTGCCTTTTTACCCCGGGAAGGAATCTTTGAATCGGCACAAGGCTCAACTGTCTTCCTTGATGAAATCGGTGAACTATCCCCAGAAATCCAGATTAAACTCTTGCGGGCACTTGAATATAAAAGGATAAAGCGTCTCGGTTCTTCCCGGGAGATTGAGGTTGACATCCGGATAATTGCCGCCACTAATAAACCGATTGAACGCCTCTCAGAATCCCTCCGCCCGGATTTCTATAGCCGACTCTTCCAGCACTGCCTTTTGGTCCCCTCATTAAAAGAAAGATGGGAAAATGAGACCGCCACCGTAATTGAACGGGACATCTCCGAATTTGCCGATTTCTTTATTAAAAAGATTGCCGCTGGTTTGCCTCAGAAGAAAGATATCCCCCTTTCAAAATCCGGAAGGAACTTCCTCTTAACGATTGCCGAGGAATATATCAGGGGTGAGAATTCATTATTGGCAGGAAACATCCGGACCATCCGAAATATTATTGAACGGGCATACGAAAGGGCACTCGCCGAAGATGCGCAGGAGATTGATATTGACCATTTAATTCCGACACTGGGAATGATGCGATTTGTCCAGCCGAAAAGAAAGGTTGAAACCGCTCAA
>JBBIHO010000107.1:0-6469 GCA_037446935.1 Caldifarciminota bacterium
TGGTAAGATGATAAAACACCCGACATTGCCAAAGGAATGCTTAAATATTTCACCTAAGGACTTACCTGCCTGACCGCTCAATTCCACACTGAAATTTAGGTAACCAAATAGAGAATTGATGAGGAAGGTGATGAGAAAGACCTTGAGTGATAGTTTTAATGCCCCTTGCGGGTTCTGAGAAAGGATTCGGTTTATCCCCCAGAGGAATGAGAGGAAGATGAAGAAAAAAGCAAATATCCCAAAGGTGGGGATGAAGAGCGAACTGAGTTCATCCCCAATCGCACCGCAATAATTCTTCGCTTCTCCTTTATTCCCAACATAGTATGAGAATAGGCTAAGAAAGAGAATGATTGATAAGAGAATCAGGATAAACCCAATAATCTCATTCCTTCTCCTTTTCTTCCTTCGGTCGCTTGCATCCCTTTTTGTCGCCATATTATTTTAGCCAACAAATAACCGGTAAAAGAAATTAAGAAATGGGTTCATTATCCAGAATAGGAGAGAAAATCCTAATAAATTACCAATAACAATTATAAAGAGAAGGATAAAAAAACCATATCTTTCTAACTCCATATAATAAAAGACCGCCTTTTGTGGTAAAATATAACTTATAATCTTAGAGCCGTCAAGGGGGGGAATGGGAATTAAGTTAAAGAAGGCAAAGATGAGATTGTAGATGACAAAGGAGTCAAACAACTGAGAGAAGAAGGGTGAAATCGGTGTGAAGAATCTCACTAAGAGACCGGAAAGGAAGGCAACGATAAAATTACTACCCGGACCAGCAAGGCTGGTGAGTAAGATATCCCGCCGCATGTTCCGGAAGTTAAGCGGGTCAATCGGAACCGGCTTTGCCCAGCCAATCCGAAAAAGGATGGCGGAGAAGATACCAATCGGGTCTAAATGCGAAAGCGGATTAAAGGTGAGCCGACCAGAAAATTTGGCAGTCGGGTCACCGAGTTTATAGGCGACATAGCCGTGGGCATATTCGTGAACTGTGAGTCCGAATAAGATGGCGGGTAGGCTTAAAAGAAGGGATGGGCTCATCACCTTTTCCCAATCATTAGTCTTAGAGACTTTAACTCATCTTCCCTTGTCTTGACCTTTCCGTCCAGTTTGCGATAGAGGAGTCTCCTTAAAATTGCGCCGTATTCTCTTTCCGGTTTAATCCCCAATCGCTTTAACTCCTTGCCCGTGAGATAGGTCTTAAGGAAGATATACTTCTGCAAATAATCTTCAATCCTTTTCTTGCTTTCGGGCAGGATTTCTTTAATGAGGGTAAGCGAAGTCGGAGTGAAATCCTTTAATAATCGGTATATCGTGGATGGTCTCTTTGCCTGCAAGAGCCGCTTTTTTAAGAGAGAGACCTTCCTGAAACATTCAATCTCCCTCTTCTCCTCTTTCGTTAAAGGTAATTTAGCGGTATCAAAGAAGGAAAGGATATAGAGGAGACGAGAATTTTGGGAAACCCTTCGCAACCGGGGAAGGTCCGCCGCAGGAGGGTTCTTTCCGAAGTAACTCTTAAAGATACCAAATTCCTTTAAGACCTTTATCATATTAAGCCATTTCTCTTCTTCCATTATAATTCGCAACTCCTGTAAGAACCTCTCTCCGGATAAGAGTCGCAGGTAGTTTCCTTTTATTGCGGACTTCATCCAGCGTAAGGTATTCCTCTCTATCTTAAAGTTAAGTCTCACCGCAAATCTTATCGCCCGCAAAATTCGTGTTGGGTCATCAATAAAACTATTCTGATGAATCACTCTGATTAGTCCCTTCCTTAAATCCTCTTCCCCTTTTAGCGGGTCAATCAACTGCCTTTTTTTTAGGTCATAGGCGAGGGCATTGATTGTGAAATCCCTCCTTTTTAGGTCCTCTTCAATTGGTGCCGGCAAGACATTAGGCAACTTGCCCGGTGAGGCGTAAATCTCCTTTCTGGTCCGGGCAAGGTCAATGTAACCATCCCGATGAATAATCCTTGCGGTCATAAACTGGGGATAATAAAAGACCTTCCCTTTAAGGGATGCTGATAACCTTTTGGCAAATTTCAGGCTGTCGCCATCAACCACGAGGTCAATATCCTTAATCTCTCCTGCCCGATTTGTCAGAATCCTGTCCCGCAGGGGACCGCCAACTAAATAGATATTCATTCCTAATTCTTTGGCAACCGCCAACGCCCGCGAGATTAAAGGAGATGAGATGAGGAGTTCCTTAGAAGCCAAAGGGTTTGATCTCTTCTTTACCCGAAACCTTAATCTTTCCAAAACGCTCCTCATATTTCTTAATATTCTCCTCTAAGGCATTGAGTAAGAGTTTCGCATGCTGGGGGGTTGTCACAATTCGGGAGAAGACCTTTGCCTTTGGTAGACCTGGTAAAAGGCGGGCGCAGTCAATTATGAATTCCGATGAGGAGTGGGCAATCAAAAAGAAGTTGGCATAAATCCCTTCCGACTCCTTTTCCCCAATCTCAACATTTATTGGTGGTTGCTGTCTTTCTTCTTCATTCATAAATCCTCCGTTCGTATCTCACTAATCTATATTTTAGGGATGATAGAGAAAAAATCAAGAGGATGTTGACTATCCGCGAAGTTTTAATAAAATATCTGATGCTTATACCACTCAATGCGACACGGATGGAACTCCTGCGTCTGAAAAGGCGTCTCGCCCTTGCTAAAAGAGGACATAAACTCCTGAAAGATAAACAGGAGGAATTGATGCGGCATATTCTCCTTCTTACCAGGAAGGTGCGGGAGAAGAGAAAGGAGGTGGCAGAGAAGTTATCCGAGGCAATTAAAAGATTCCATATTGCCCGCCTCTACGAAAATCCCCAGTTCTTTGCGACGGCGGTTTGCGAGCCATCTTTTGCGGTGGCGGTTAAAACCACTCAGAAGCGAATATTAAGTCTCATAATTCCCGAAATGGCAGTGACGCTTAAAGAATTGGGGAGAAGATACGGACTCTTTCAGACATCGGGCGAATTAGAGGAGGGGATTGAAAGATTTAAGAAGATTCTGCCAATTTTGATTGAACTTGCTGCCGAAGAGAGGGCATTAGAAATTTTATTACGGGAGTTTGAAAGGACGAAAAGGCGGGTGAATGCCTTGGAATATGTTTTAATCCCTTCCTTAGAGAGTGGGGTTAAGGAGATCCGCCTCAAATTGTCCGAAACCGAAAGACAGGATTTGATAAGATTGCAGAGGGTGAAGCGGTAATTAGTGAATAGAATAAATGTCTTTCTCTCTTTTTTGCTTCTCTTTCTAATTCTCCTCTTCTCCTTACTCCCCCTGCCGTCACCGAAAGAGGCGAAAAGTTATCATATTGATAAGATTGGGCATCTTCTCTTCTATAGCCTCTGGGGTTATTTTGCTTATCCGGTTCTCGGCCTCTTTTCTGTCGGATATGGCACAATCTTTGGGATGATTACCGAATTCCTTCAGAGATTTATTCCGAATCGGGAATCATCATTAGGCGATTTTGCCTTTAATCTAATTGGGATTGGTCTGGGCATTTTAATCCGCCGGCGCCGCCAATGAGGTATACTAAGCCAAAAGGGGTGAAGGATTTTCTGCCAAAGGAGGCCAGTCTGGCGACTTGGGTTGAGAATGAGTTTAGGGAGACCTGCTCTCTCTTCGGCTTCAAGGAGATCCGGATACCGGTCTTAGAACATACCGAACTCTTCCTCCGTTCTACCGGGGAAGGTAGCGATATTGTGCGTAAGGAGATGTATGCCTTTAAGGATAAAGGGGGGAGGGAGATTGCCCTGCGACCCGAAGGGACGCCGGGTGTCATCAGAGCGGTGATTGAGGGGAATTTAAGGAGACCAGCAAGACTTTTTTATATCGGACCAATGTTCCGCTACGAAAGACCACAGAAGGGAAGGTTAAGGGAACACCACCAGTTGGGAGTGGAGGTGTTAGGTGAAAAGGGTCCTTATATTGATGCGGAGATTATTCTTTTGGGGAGTGCCTTCCTCTCCCGACTCGGGCTCAAAGGTTATGAGATAGCGGTGAATAGCCTCGGCTGTCGGGTCTGCTCACCGGTATTTAAGAAGCAACTCTCTCTCTTTTTGGCGAGAGAGAAGGAAGGTCTCTGTGAGGAATGCCGGGAAAGGCAATTCCGAAATCCCTTGCGGGTCTTTGACTGTAAAAATCCATCTTGCCAGGAGATATATCTTGCCGCACCGAAGATAGATGAATATCTATGTCCGGACTGCTCAGCCCATTTTGCCGGATTTCTCAAATACCTCGCGCACTTGGGAATAGATAATTATCGGATAGAGAATAAATTAGTCCGCGGGATTGATTATTATACCCGGACGGTCTTTGAGTTCATCTCTCTCCAATTGGGGGCACAAAATAGTTTTGGTGGTGGTGGCCGTTACGATTATCTCGTCTCCGATTTGGGCGGCGAGAATACACCAGCAATTGGCTTTGCCCTCGGATTGGAGAGAATCTTCCTCATTCTGCCTTCCAAAGAGAAGGAAGAGAGGTTAGTATTTTTAGCCTTCCTTTCCGAAGCGGACTATTTGAGTGGAAAGGGAATAATTGAAGAACTCCGGGAGGCGAAGATTCCCGTCATTGTTGGGGAAGTGGGCGAGAAATTAAAGACCCAACTGAAATGGGCAAACTCCTACGATGTTCAGTTTGTGATAATTGTTGGGGAGGAGGAGTTAAGACGGAGAGCCTTCACAATTCGGGATATGCGAACCGGTGAGCAGAAAGAGGTTAAGAGAGAAGAACTCCTGCCTTACTTAAAAGAGTTGGTGTTGGGTTAATCCTCTGGTTTCATACTTCTTAATCCGCAAAGAGTGCGTCAGCGTAGGGAGGAATGCTTCCCACACTGCGGGGCAATCGGAATTGAAAGAATGATTGTATCCCGGAGTAAAGGGAGAAGGTCAATCATCTCCCCGGAATAATAGACCCGGTCAATCTCTTCATCGGTTAAATCCAGTTTTGGCGGGAGTTTCCGCCAATCCCCTTTTATATAAGTGCTGGTAAATTCCTCTTCAATCACCTTCTGAAATTCCTCACCACAATAGGCACAGGTGAGAGTGGCGAGGAAAGTCATCCTGCCGAATATTAACAATTTATAACCACTCTTTATAATATCCATCAATACCTTTATATCGCCAATAAACAAGATGTCTTCTATTTCTAACTCTTCGGACTTTATTAGCCACTTTAGGTTATTAGAACCTTCCTTTAAGTTCCCGACAACAATTTTGAATTGCATACCTTTTTTCATCCTTCTCCTCAGGCGACATCCCGCAGTAGTTTCTCAATTAGCATATCGGGTTTTATACCATCCGCTTCCGCATTGAAGTTTGTCACCAAGCGGTGGCGAAGGACGGGATGGGCAACTGCCTTCACATCGTCAATGGAAGGGGTATAGCGACCATCTAAGATTGAGCGGGTTTTTGAGCCTAAGATTAGATACTGGGAAGCCCGTGGTCCACATCCCCAACTGACATAATCCTTAATATATTTTAACGGATTATCAGGCGTTGGTCTTGTCGCATTAACCAATCGGACCGCATAATCAACAACCTCCTCGGAGAGGGGAACGCGACGCAAGAGTTTCTGTAATTCCGTAATCTCCTTTGCATTCAGGACCTTTTCCAACTGCGGGAGATAAGCGGATGTTGTCTGCTTCACAATCTCTTTCTCTTCGGCAAAAGATGGATAATCAATATAGATACTGAACATAAACCTATCCAACTGGGCTTCGGGCAGGGGATAGGTCCCCTCCATCTCAATTGGGTTCTGAGTTGCCAGAACAAAGAAAGGTAAAGGCAAGGGATAGGTCTCATTTCCGACACTCACCCGGTATTCCTGCATCGCCTGCAGGAGAGCCGCCTGGGTTTTGGGCGGTGTGCGGTTTATCTCATCGGCAAGTATCATATTCGCAAAGATAGGACCTTTAACAAAGCGGAAAAGACGCTTTCCGGTGGTTCTCTCCTCCTCAACAATCTCGGTTCCGGTGATATCCGCCGGCATCAAATCCGGAGTGAATTGAATCCTCTTGAAACTCAAGTCTAAGACACAGGCGAGGGTATTCACCAGAAGGGTCTTTGCCAGTCCCGGCACGCCAATAATCATCGCATGGCCATTGGCTAAAAGGCAGATTAATATCTTCTCAATCACATCCTTCTGACCAACAATCACCTTCGCCACTTCTTCTTCAATCTTCTTCCTTGCTTCTTTTAGCCGGTGAATCGCTTCAATATCTTCTCTTTCATTTGGGATAGCCATAGATAATAGTCTAACCGCTAAATTGTAATATGTCAATCCTTTTCCGAAGGGATTTGAGGGATGCCAGAGCAATGAAAAATGGCGAGGATTTCCTTCCCCAATATCCAAAAATTTTACTTGTCGATGAAATCTGAGGTCGCAGGCAGGATAATTGGCAGTTCGCCAATATGCCAAATTTGGCACAAGAGGCGAATTCCCGATATGAACCGGTTGGGCGAAATGCC
>JBBIHO010000108.1:0-6456 GCA_037446935.1 Caldifarciminota bacterium
TCGTCACCAAAATAGATATTACCATCTGTCCCGATAACCGGGGAAGAACTGACACTGGCATTAGAGATATATTCCCATATCTTCCTTGCCGAATCGCCAAAGTCAGAAACCGCATATAATTTCCCCTGGACGGTACTGTTCGGTATATAGATCATATTTCCGGAAAGACAGGGAGAGGCATCAAACGAACCACCAAGATAGATTTTCCATTTCGTCTGACCTGAGACACTCACCTTCCACAAATATCCTCCTTCATCGGCAAAGATTATATCATTAGCGGAATTCACTACCGGTGAAGACCTAATTCCGAATCCCACATATACCGTAGCATTCACCGTGCCATTTGCCCGATTCAAAATGTAAAGTCTCCTTTCGCTACCGGTGCCAAATACCACATAGTTACCGGCAATTGCTGGTGCCGTGGTAATATCAAGGGAACTATCGTATTCGGAAGGATATCTCCAAGTGGTTGTCAAGTTTGGACCGAGACAGTAGAGACGCGACCAATCAGAAGAACAGTAAATATTTCCTAACTCATCAATTGCCGATGTGCCATTAAATACCTCATCTTCTCCTAAACCTGCCGCTCTCCTTTTACTCAAATCCTTCAGCCGCAATTGAAAGATTGAGTTATAAGTTGGTTCATCGGTTCCCTCACAGGCAACCACTAAGACGCTATCTTCACCGCTGAGAAGAATTGCCGGTGAACGGTAATCGTAGTATAACTCGTCATAATAATGATTTAGGATATAGCCTTCCTCAAGACAGACTAACACCAGTGGGTCTGATGTATCGGAGATGGCTCCTTTCTTATCCAGAGCGACAGCTTTTATGCGATATGTGCCGGTATCTGGGAAGAAGTTGTAACTGAAAATATCCAAACCGCGACTCGCCTTAAATGAACCAGTAGTCACCTTTCCCGGTTTCCAGATGACACGATACTGTATGCTATCGCCTTCCGGGTCATCAGAACCACTCGCCTCAAAGTAGAGTGTCTCCCCTTTTGCCACTGTGCTTAAATTGGGAATGAGCGAACGCAATGTCGGCTTTGATGGTTTTTCGTTAGGAATAATCCTTATTGACTTTGGGGCCGAAGGCGTCTTCTGTTCCTTGCCTTTCTCATCCTTTGCCCTTGCCTTCACAGAAAATGTGCCCGCAGTGATAAACCGGTGGTCAACATAAGCGGTTTCCCCGCTCTTATAATCATCGGTCGTTTCCGTTGGTGTATTATCGCCCCATTCAATTAGATAGATGATGTTGTCATTATTTGGGTCAGTGGTATGAACCTTAAAAGTAACAGCTGACCATTGGTAAGCAGAATCCGGACCGAAAAGGCTTGGAACATTGGGAGGCTTATTTGGACAGCCGGTGAAGAAGATTAGCACCAAAAGTAAAAGAAAAAAGGGAATAATCATATCTCTTCTTATATTAATCATTCTTCCTCCTTATCCTAAATAACTGCAAGCTGAAACCTCCGCTTTTTATCTGATAACGACTGGCCCGTGAAATGCCCCTACCTCCGGCACCCGTCTTACTCCACCCCTTCCATCTTCGGTATAAAAGTAATAACGGTTATTCACACTTTCAATAACCCGCGTTGAATAGACATAAACCCCTTCGTATTTCTTCCCTTGTTTAAGCCGCATCGTATAGGGAGAGTCATTTATCACCACTTGAATTATTGATGGTGGGTCAAAGTCCGGGTCTTTATAGGTCGCATAGAAGGTAAATTTCGTTTGCGGTCCGCCGAGATTCGGTGTCAATTTTAAGTCAACTAAGATTGGGTCTTCATTTTCGGCCTCTTCAACTTCGGGGCCACGAATGAAACCTCTTCCCGGAAGGGTAATCTTCGCGCCACCAAAATCCTCAGCATAGAAATAATAAGCGTAAGGATGGGCTTTTAATTTTCGCTTCACGAGATAAATCCCATTAGAAGGGGTTCCTTTATGGAGAGACATCGTGCAGGGTATCTCGTTCACATAGGCGATAACGGATTTTGGTGGTTGACAATCCGGGTCAAAATAGTTTACGGTGAAGGTGTAAATCTCCCTTTCCGTGCCGTAGTCAAAATAGACACCACCTTCGGTTAAACTCGGTTTCCGGTTATACTTTGTGCGCATGCCAACGAAGGGTCCTTTCTTCTCCCCAAATCGCGGGAAGCGGTCAAACCTCCCATTTTCATCCTCACAATGGAAATAGAACGAATGCTCACCGGGTGGTAATGTGATTGCCGCTGAACGATAAACCCCTTTCCACGCCTTTCCTTTCTTTAAGCGAAGTTCATAAGGAGTGCCATCAATGAATACCTGAATCTTCACCGGGGAAAGTTCTTCAGGATGGGAATAGATAACTTCCGCAAAGTAGGATGTGCGCATTGTTCCGTTAAGCGGCGTAACCTTTCCATCCGATAGCCAGGGCCTTACGGTATAATTAGAAGCCCAGAGGCACAAACTTAAGACTAAGAAGGTTAGGATACTTCTCATTCTTCCTCCTTAACGATACATACCAATCACAGAAAAAGAATCCGCAGGACTTCTGTAGCTTCTGCGGTCTTTCTCCGTTCTCATATTCTGGTATTATATCATATCCTTTTCGTAAGTCAAGCCTTTATATTTATTACTCAATAACGATTATCTTATAATCCCTTTTCTTTCCCTCATCCTCCAATCGGATGAAGTATATACCCGCTGGAAGTCTCCACCTGTTCGGCAATTCGCAATCCGTATTCCTGACAACCTCCCGTCCGGTAGCATCATAGACTGTAATCTTCACACCTTCCTTTTCCTTCATAGATAAGAGGAGATTGAATCCTCCGCGTAAAATCGTTGGGAATATTCGGGAGGACCGACTCCTTTCAAACGCTAAGTCCTCCTTCTCCAAAATTCCGATTTGTGGTGCCCCGCTCTGAAATGCGATAGCGCTCCTCGGACCGATTGGTGCGCATGCCCGATGGTAAGAACCATTATAAAGTCCGCATATCCCGCGGGTTGAGTTATTATTCTCAATTCCGACGGTATTGCTCGTGTAGTTATTTGCCGAATAATACTGGAAGACTATCCGATTATCACCAGTCGGTGTAGAAATTGTTGTGTCGTAGACGATGATTTCAAACTTATCCCAAACCTCCCTTTGGCTATAATAATGGACAGAATCCCATTCAATTATGAAACGATGGCTGTCCGGTTCATAAAGATACCAGATGCGATTACCAACTGGCGGATATAAATCATCCCAGTTGATACAAATCATTGAATGGGGATTAGTAGAAGTCGGGTCAGGAAGTGGTTGGTTAGTATAGACCGCTGATGTTGTCCTTCCCGGAACTATCCAGCCATTGCCACAAACCGAAAGCGATTCCGCAAATCTCTGTCCATAATACTTGAAGACAAAGGGTAAGGGAATCCTGTAAGTCTGGTCATCAGAATTTATTGGCAATTGTGTCCCACGATTCCTCAACTCTATCCAGCGATAGACAGGTCTCTGGAGATAAAAGGTGTCAATATTATCATAAGCCCAGTAGATTGCCGGTTCACCATCGGGAATCGGGTCGGTAATTGTGAGCACACCAACCCCGATTGTAAAGCCTATCTTTTTCGTATACCCGCCATCCGCAGTAATTAGCAAAGTGCACGGAACCTGAGTCTCGGGCCGTATTCTGGGATCGGCATAAAGTGTAAATCTATCCACCCAGTTAAAAATAACCGAATCCCTATGAATGAAGCCGTAGTTCGCCAGAGGATCTCTAACAGAAAACAATGAGTCATAACTCCGCAGAACTGCCTGGACATTGTAACCGTGTCCTAAGCCGGTGTTCTTTATTCCGATGCTGGCAAAAACCTCTTCTCCTGGGTCAATCCGCCTATTTGGTCGTGAGGCATGGGAATCACTCACAATATAACTCTCATAACTAAAGACCGGGGTACCAACCGTTATCGTAATCGTTGAGACCCAGACCGAATCAAAGGAATCCTTACAGAGCAATGAGCAAGGAATGGCGTAACCATTCGGTAGCCCGGTATTAATTTGCAGATTATAGCCATTAGGACCAGTAAATGCGGAATCGTTAGCGGGTATTGTGCCAAAGTTCTTGATGGTATCTGAGGAATGTGCCTGTCCATTCCGGGTAAAAAACTTCCCGCTCACTCCCTCCGCTGACACATTCCCCCAGTTTTTCACCCAGAGTGGAATCTCTAATTCCTCTCCCGGGTTAGGAATTCCATCACCATTGCCGCGCGGTGAGGCATCATCAATAATATGCGAGAGATGGGTAACATAAGGTCGGTTCATTGGCACCGCAATACAAGCACCGCAATAGGTCTCTAAGTTATGTCCGCTAACTGTAATATATATACTATCCGGTTGCTGAGTGAATAGATTTAATGTCACTTGACCCGATGAATTAGTATAGGCAAAGCGATGGCAGGCAGTATCATTCTTCGCCAGGGCGCAGACCAAAGCCCCGACCACCGGTTGCCCCTGTCTCTGCACGGTCACTGTCAATTGATAAGAGCCCACCGGAATTACCTGGGGATGTGAGACAGAAATTGCCTGAGGTAAATCCCAGTAGATATCAATTGCGCCATCGCCCATCAGGTTATACATCTCAAAATATCTTCGGGTCGTAGAGTTATTCCCCATCTGCTGAAAGTATCGCAATTTCCCTTTATTTATCATCCCCATCGCCCAGAAGAAGTTAGAATCCATTGCCGCATCAAAGACCCTTCGCTGAAATGTATCATCTTCTACCCAGTAAGAAGTGACACTGGATGCATAATGACCAATCGCTCCCCTTAAACCAATCCTTATCCAAGTCTCAGAGAAGCATTCTGGATAGGAGGAGGAATGAAAACCACCGGAATAGCAGGCATAGGTGCCAACGAAAGGAACCTTATCCACATTCACTAGTGCCCGCACATTATCCGAAGTGAAATTATTGTCCGCCCATCGATCATAATTTCCGTGTCCGGAATAAGTGACCCATGCCCGACCACCATTTATCGCCTCTGGCACCGGAGTTCCGGAATTATAGTAGAGAAATAGAGAATCACAAATCACCCCGTATCTCCTCTG
The DNA here is from genome assembly GCA_037446935.1 of Caldifarciminota bacterium. Lineage (GTDB taxonomy): Bacteria > Hydrothermota > Tepidihabitantia > Tepidihabitantales > JBDRVQ01 > JBBIHO01. The sequence goes on from JBBIHO010000108.1 coordinate 5,071, forward strand.
GAGGCGCATACAATATTTATGGGTGCTTTCCGCCACCTGATGATTACCACCGTCACTGGAGGCAATAAAGTAAGATTTCTTCAACCATTCCCGGGTAGTTATCCATTCGTTCTTCTCATATTTTATAACCTTCTGGACAAAACTGTCTAACTGGGCAGAATTGGCTACCGATGCCCGGGAGACATCAATATCCGGGAAGTAATCGCCCGATGTCATAAGTGAGAAATTTAGATCCGTAGGTGGATTACCCGAGCCCTGACCGGTGAAATATCCAATTCGGTCAACATCGCCAACCAAAAGGACATAAGTCGGTCTTACCGGCCAATTATTATAAGCATTCACAATATAATTCCGCACCACATCCGCACCGCCACCGCCAACCTCCGAGAGTTTCGCAACCTTTGTCTTATAACCCTTTCGTAATCGCCACTGCGCTAAGGGCATTATATTATTATACCACTCATCCGGAACGATGATTAGATAGCCGATTGGTAAAGGCGGGGCATCAACTGAATAATAACGAAAGTTGATCACTAAATCGGAAAGCCTCTTTTCAAAGGGAAGTGAATACCACTTTCGGAGATTATCAAATGTCTTCTCAATATCGCCCCCTGCGGTCTTTATCTCTAACTCAATATAGGGATAATATTCAATGATTCCTCTTTGGGGATCATACCTTATTGGATAAACCTCAAGGACACAGATACGATGCGCCCGAATATAGCCAAAAGATGAAAGGGAAGCCAACTTTTCTGGAAAGAAAACATCTTCTTTGTAAAATGTTTCATCCTTTGTCCAGGATGGTGTCGGACCGGTTTTGGGAATTGGTGGCTGCAAAGGGTAAACAGGAAAATCTAACCGGATTTCCTCCCTTTGATAATTCCTAACTATCACCTCCGCACTTGCCCCTTCTGGAATCTCAACAAATTCCCTCACTACCGGCAGAAGGGGTTTTCCCTCCTCCGTAGTTCTCCCCGAAGCCGGGACAGAAATTTCGGAAAATGTTCCCTGGGGTGTCTCCTTGAGCAAAATTTTCGGATCATGTGTCGTCACCTCCAAAAGGAAGGAGGTATAGGAAAAGGACCTTATAGTAACTGCCGCTTCCATAATAGAAGCGGTGATAAGAAGGCAAAAAATTAAACTTGACCTTAACTTCATAAATCCTCCTTTTGATTTTTGGGAGACTCTTTTACACGCTCCCTAATAAAACTCAAAACCTTTGATTCTACCCTAACATTTCCCATAACAATTCGCCACCCTTCATCTGTCACCATCGGATCACTATCCCCTTTCATTCGCTTCGCCTTCGCACTTCGTATCGGTTGCCGAGAGCCAGGGGTTGAAGAATTAGGAACGGATATGGGAGGGGCAAAAACCGAAAGGGAT
>JBBIHO010000109.1:0-1509 GCA_037446935.1 Caldifarciminota bacterium
TCTCTTTTGCCCTTTCCGTAACCTCTCTGGGCAGACAAGCAAGTCTTGCTACTTCTATGCCATAACTCCGGGAACTCTTTCCCTCGGCGAGTTTTCTTAAAAATATCATTCCTTCTTTTGTCTCTTGAACTAAGAAGTGGTAATTCTTTGTTCCTTTTAAGTATTCGGTAATATCGGTCAGTTCGTGGTAATGGGTGGCAAAGAGGGTCTTCGGTCGCAGTTTGGGATTCTGGTATAAATATTCGGCAATCGCCCAGGCGATTGCCAGACCATCATAGGTGGCAGTTCCTCTGCCAACTTCGTCTAAGATTACTAAGCTCTTTGGTGTGGCATTATTTAATATATTGGCGGTCTCCTGCATCTCGGCTAAGAATGTTGAGACACCCCTTGATAAGTCATCAGAGGCACCGATTCTTGTGAAAATCTTATCAACAATTCCAATCCTTGCCTCTTTTGCCGGAACAAAAGAACCAATCTGGGCCATTATGACGATTAGCGCTACCTGTCTCAGATAGGTAGATTTTCCTGACATATTTGGTCCGGTGATTATCATCATCCTTTCTTCTTCGGAGAGTTGGGTATCGTTTGGCACAAAAGGGGAAGAGACCATCCTTTCAACTACGGGATGCCTACCCTCTTTAATATAAATTCCTTCCCCGGAGAAGACTTCCGGACAGGTATAATCATATCTCTGGGCAATTGCGGCAAGGTTGCAATAGCAATCAATCTCAGCACAGATTTTAGCAAATTGGAATATCGCATCTTTCTGTTGGGCGACCTTTTTTCTTAAATCAACAAAAATCTGATATTCTAATTTTCTAATCCTCTCCTCGGCGTGTAAAATCTTGGCTTCTAAGTCTTTGAGTTGGGGTGTGATAAACCTTTCGCAGTTAGAAAGGGTCTGTTTTCTTAAATAATTCTTCGGGACATATTTTATATTAGATTTCGTCACTTCAATATAATAACCAAAGACTGAATTATAACCAATCCGCAGGTTCGGGATATTTGTCTTTCTCCTCTCTTCGGCCTCCTTCTTCATTAAGTATTCCTTGGAGTTTCTTGCCAAGGAACGCAACTCATCCAGTTCTTTACTCACCCCTTCCTTTATCAATCCGCCTTCGGTCAAAGAGGGTGGCGGTTCGCAAGATAGGGTATTGGCAATACTTTCCACCAAATCAGAGAAGTCAGGAATTGCGTGATAAAAGGAGGCAAGTTCGGGAAGGTCTTTTAATAGAGCCTTAATCGTTTTCGCCTCCGAAAGCCATCTCCCTAAAAGAAGAATCTCCCGGGCATTCGCCCTTTCCTGGGTAACCCTCGTGCCAATCCTTTCAATGTCGCCAATTCTTTTCAGGCTTTCAATTAGCGATTTTAAGATATAAGGGGAAGAGTAAAAGAAGGCGACAATGCGTTGCCTCTCTTTAATCTTCTCTTCCTCTCGCAGGGGGAAGAGGAGCCATTTTCTTAATAATCGGGCGCCTAAGGGCGTGGCGGTATTATCTAATACCCATA
>JBBIHO010000109.1:1561-6343 GCA_037446935.1 Caldifarciminota bacterium
CCTTATCTAAGATGAGATAATCTTCTCCTTCATAAAGGGAAATCTTTTTTAGATTCTTTACCGCTTCCTTCTGGGTCTCTTTTAGATAATGGAGAATCGCACCGCAGGCTGCAATACATTCCCTTTTTTCTTCTAAGTTAAAAGGTATTAAGTTAGCAATTCCGAAGAAGTCTTTAATTTCATTGTAACCAAAGTCAAAGGAGAAGTAGTAATCTTCTAAGGGGGTTTTTGGAATATTTGCGGGCAGGGATTCATTGAAGAGAAGGGATTGCGGAAGGAGGATTTCTTTTGGGTCAATTCTTGAGATTTCTTCTAATAGGTCCTCCTTTTTTATTGAAGCGGTGTAGAATTCACCAGTTGAGATGTCGCAGTAGGCGATGCCAAACTCCTGGTTTTTATCCTGAAAGATGGATAGGAGAAAGTTATTGCGCTTCGCCTCTAATAAGGAAGGCGAGATGATTGTTCCTGGTGTGATAACCTCAACCACATCCCGCAGGATGAGACTACGGGAAGGGGATGCCTCTTCCAATTGTTCGCAGACCGCAACTTTATAGCCATTTTCTACCAGACGCCGGAGATAAGTCTCTAATGATTTTACCGGTATGCCGGCAAGGGGGACTTTTGTGTTCTTCCCATAGGAGCGGGAGGTGAGAGTTAAACCTAAGACCTGGGAAGCGGTTTTGGCATCATCGTAGAACATCTCATAGAAATCACCGAGGCGAAAGAGGAGTAAACAGTCCTTATATCTTTTCTTTATCTTATGGTATTGGGAAAGGAGGGGTGTTAGGGTTGTCATCACAAATTTTTCATTCCCTCGCGGCTGATCCGGATATAACCTCCGCTTTTATATTTTCGGAGTTCCCAAAGATTCGTTTGTGGGATTTTCTATCGGTTGCCAAATGGCTTACCACTTCTACCTAAAAGGAGAGATTACTCCAAGATAGGCAGTTTGGGCAGAAGAGGGAAATGGCTTCTAATTCTTTTCCGCAGACAGGGCAAGGGGTTTTCCTTGTGCGCTCCTGCGCAATCAGTTTTTCTAAGATTCCTTCTGCCTTAATCAACTCTCCCGCCCGAAGGTAAGCCCGGGCTAAATTTAAGAGGAAGGGGATTTCTTCTCCTTTATACCTTTCAAGGATTTTAATCGCTTCCCCAGGCGTCTCCTTCTTAAGATAGATTTCGGCTAAGGCAAGGAAGAATTCAAAGACCTTGGGATAGGTTTTTGTATACCGTTCGTAAACCTCTTCTAACTCATCAAAGCGGCCCAAGGAATAATAAATCTCTTCCATCTTATCCCGGAGTAAGGGGAAATAACTACTATCCTTTTCAATGATTTTGTTAAAGGTTGAGATTGCCTTTTCCTTTTCGTTGATTGCGCAATAATATTCGCCGAGATAGAAAAGGGCAGGAATTGGCGATTCCGACTTCTCTCCCTTTTCCAAATAGGAGAGTCCTTTATTTGGATCCTTTTTCAATAGACCTTTCCCAAATTCGGCATAGAAGAGAGGCAGGAGTTCTTTTGCCTCCTTGGCTAATCTTCTCAGAAGTTCCTCCGCAGCAGGAAGATTCTCTTCTTTCAAGTATAAGGCAAAAAGTCTGGAGGCGGTATCACGGTCACTGTCCATCTTTACTAACTCCTCAAGGATGGCAATTGCCTTCAAGCTTCTTTTTCCTTGGATATAGAGCCGGGCAAGGTGTTGTAGAATCTTTTTCTCCTTCTCTTTTGGGAGATTTCTTCGCAAGGCGAGCCTTTCGCCAATCGCCAATGCGGTATCAAAGTTTCCTTTTTCTAAATAGAGATGGGAGAGATAGAGGTAGGCGTCAATAAATTCACTGTTTCTGCGCACAATCCCTTTCAATTTTTCTATCGCCTCTTCCCTTTTACCGGCAATTATCAATTCCAAGGCATGGGAGAATTCAAATTCGGGGTAGTGGCGTCTTTTTAAGGCGTCACGGATTAAAGGGTAGATTGCTAAGAATAAGACGATTAATATTAATATATAGATGACAGCCATTTTATCTCCTATTCCCCAAGTGGTAAGTTTCGCAAATCGTGTAATTCTTCCATCAGGGCCTCTTTCTCCTTCTTCTCTTTCTGGATCTCCCGCCGCAGTTTTATTTCGGAGATGGCCGCAAAGATGCCAACAGTTAATAGTCCTAAGGCATAGGCATAAAGCATAACTACCGCTAAGGGAACATTGTAATAGTTTTGCCAGAAGACCCTGACGGTTCCTACCGTTTCCCGGGTATTGAGGAGCACTAAGACACTGCCGGCAATTACGAGGAGAATTGTTAAGGCAACTCTTAAAGCGGTCATAAATCCTCCTTTAATTATGGTCGCTTCGCTCCCGCACGATGTGAGAGGCGAATTGGCCAATTGGTGTCCAGCCATTTAACCCGACAATTTTTACGGGATAAATCTCACCGAGAATTTTCTCTCCTCCGTCCTTGATAACGACCATCTTTCCCTGCGGGGTCTTTCCTCTAAATTCTCCCGCGATTTTATCTTCAATTAGAACTGGAAAGACCTTTCCTCTCATCTCTTCGTTTCGTTCCTTCGTTATTCTATTCTGGACCTCAATGAGATGGGAAAGTCTCCTTCCCTTTATCTCCTCTTTAACCTTCGGTTGGAGAGAATTTGCGCGGGTGAAAGGTCTTTCCGAATATTTGAACATATAGGCGAAGTCAAATCTTATATTTTCTACCATTGCCATTGTTTCCTGAAAATCGTCCTCCTCTTCGGAGGGAAAACCGACCATCAAATCAGTAGTGATTGCGACATCGGGCAGGAACGAGCGGAGATGGTTTATCTTTTTTAGATATTCTTCCTTCGTATATCCCCGGTTCATTAGGGATAAAATCCGATTGGAGCCGGATTGTAAGGGGAGATGGAATTCCGGACAGAGTTTACCCTGGGAGATAAGGAGAGCCATCTCTTCAATTAAGGAGAAGGATAAATCCTTTGGATGGGAGGTTAAGAAGCGAATCCTTTTTAGTCCATCAATTTTGTTCAGTTCCTTTAAGATGTCTAAGAAGGTAAGTCCATTGGACTGATAACCGAGGACATTTTGGCCAATAAGGGTTATCTCCTTTACGCCTTCGGCAACCAGTCTTTTAGCCTCTTCTAACAGATTGGAAAATTCCTTTGACCTTTCTTTCCCCCGACAATAAGGGACGATGCAATAGGAACAGAAGTTACTACAGCCGCGCATAATTGCGAGATATGCCTTTATCCCCTTTGCCTTGGGCTGGATATCTTCATAAGTCTCGCAGGAAGATTCTGGGTTCTCGTCAAGAGTGGGGGATTGAAATTGGCCGCGCAGAATCTTCGGCAATTTCTTATACTCATTCGGTCCTAATATGAAATCGGCGCCATAGGAAAGGAGTTTTTCACCGAAGGCGGTTGCCATACAGCCGAGGACGCCAATCCTCTTTTCCGGGTCTTCCGATTTCAGTCCGGCAAGAGATGAGATGAAGCCTAAGGCACGATTTTCCGCATGTTTCCGAACCGAACAAGTTAAAACTAAAATGAGAGATGCCTCTTCTTTTTCTTCGGTCGGCTCATAGCCTTCTCTTCTTAGGATTTCTTTAACGATGCCCTCGTCATAGAGATTCATCTGACAACCGTAGGTGCGGATGTAGAATCTTTTATTATTTGCCATCACCCAATATTTTCCCGAAAAATCCCGATTTGTCAATCCCGATTTTATAAGAGGCTTGGGCAAAAGTCTCTATTTTAATTCTCTATTCCTTACTCCCTTCTTTCCTCCTTTTTGATGAATGGGGTTAAGAGGTCAATTGGGACCGGGAAGATGATGGTTGAGTTCTTTTCGGTGGCGATTTCGGTCAAGGTCTGAAGGAAGCGGAGTTGAATTGCCTGGGGGATTCTTGATAAAGTCATTGCGGCATCCTTCAGTTTTTCCGCAGCCTGGAATTCGCCATCAGCATGGATTATCTTTGCCCTCCTTTCCCTCTCGGCTTCGGCTTGACGGGCGATTGCTCTTCGCATCTCGTCGGGAATATCAACATGCTTTATCTCAACCATTGAGACCTTAACCCCCCAAGGGTCGGTCTGTTTATCAATGAGTTGCTGTAAGCGCTGGTTGATTATCTCACGGTTGGTCAAGAGGTCATCAAGTTCGTATTCACCCAAGACACTTCTCAGGGTTGTCTGGGAAATCTGGGATGTGGCATAAAGATAATCTTCAACCTCAATCACTGCCTTCGCTGGTTCAAAGGGACGAAAGTAGGCAACCGCATTCACTTTCACCGAGATGTTATCACGAGTTATCACATCTTGCGGTGGGACATCCATCGTTACGGTCCGGAGACTCACCTTTACCATCCGGTCAATAAAAGGGATTAAGACGATAAGCCCGGGTCCTTTAATGCCGATGAACCGGCCGAGACGGAAGATTACTCCTCTTTCATATTCCCGCAAAATCTTAATCATTGCGGAGAGGATGATAATTATAATGATGATTAAAAATATGGTTGAATAATACATAAATCCTCCTTAATCTTTTCTATGCCCCAACATAATTTATAAGTCCTTTAAGACCTTCTTTGCCGGATTGGTTTCTAAGATTTCAATCGCCTCAGAAATCTCTTTCTTTATGAAAGGGAGGATGCTTATCTTCGCATTCCTTTTCCCCCTTTCTAATTTCCTCAGAGACTCCAATCTCTTTTTGGCACCGGCAATAGAATAGCCTTCTCTTTTTATCAGGTATTTTATTCGCTTGAATTCGTCAAGTGCCTCCGGGGCGAAGAAGAAGGTCCTCTTTT
>JBBIHO010000110.1:0-6324 GCA_037446935.1 Caldifarciminota bacterium
TACAAAGGCGATTGAATTAGACCCGAAAGATGCTAAAGCCTTTTACAATCGGGGGAATGCTTACTATAAAAAAGGTGACTATGATAGGGCGATAGAGGATTATACAAAGGCGATTGAATTAGACCCGGAAGATGCCGAAGCGATGGTAGCGATGGGTCTGGTTTATCTAATGAAGGGAGATATAAAGAGGGCAAGATACTGGTATGAATCTGCACTGAAAAATAAAGAGTATCTAAAGGACTGGCAGATAGAAAAGGTCAAAAAATTGCTAAGGAAATTGGAAGGGAAATAAAAATGAGAAGGATTCAAAATCCGCACGCATAAAGGCTTGACTTTTTCTTAAATTGTGGTATAATATAAGGTTAGGAAGAAGGCGTTTGATGGTAAATTCAAATGAAAAGTTCTAAGAGGTCCCTTGACTTTTCTTAGATTTGTGCTATTATTACGAAACCCTATTAGGCGCCATCCCGAGTGAAGGAACTCGCCGAATGGCGGATTCGCAAAATGCCTCAGGGTGATATGGGATGTGAGTAGGGTAGAAATAATAAATTAAAGTGAATTCCTTTGAGGCGCAATGATAAAGTGATGATAAAATCAAGGAGAGGATATGGAAATTGAAGAACTGAAAAAGAAGAAAGTGAGCGAACTTTATGAAATCGCTAAATCCTTAGGAATTACCGACTTCAAGGAGAAGAAGAAACAGGAGTTAGTCCTTTCAATATTGGAAGCGGAGAAGAAAGAAAAGGAGCCCGGAGAGGAAGGGGTAATTCCAGTTACCGGTGTCTTAGAGGTGCTTGAGGAAGGATACGGATTTCTCCGTTCACCGGAGAACAGTTATTTGAAGAGTTCAAATGATATCTATGTTTCGCCTTCCCAGATTAAGAAATTCCGACTCCTGACCGGTGATACGATAAAGGGTTATGCCCGGCCACCAAAGAATAATGAGCGGTATTATGCCCTGATGCGAATTGATACGGTGCAAGATGAGCCATTGGAGAGATTGGATGGTAGAGTTCCCTTTGAAGAATTGACACCCCTTTATCCTCATGAGAGGTTAAATCTGGAAGTTCCCGGAGAGAATGACCTCTCTTTGCGGGTGATAAATCTCTTTATCCCAATCGGCAAGGGACAAAGGGGTTTGATTGTTTCGCCACCACGAGCCGGAAAGACAATTATCCTCCAGAAGATTGGTAATGCGATTGCGAAGAATCACCCGGAGGTATATCTCATCATCCTTCTGATTGATGAAAGGCCGGAAGAGGTTACAGATATGGAACGGTCGGTGAAAGCAGCGGAGATTATCTCTTCTACCTTTGATGAGGTGCCGGAAAGACATGTGGAGGTTGTTGATATGGTTTTGGAAAAGGCAAAAAGGTTGGTGGAGGCGAAAAGGGATGTGGTGATTCTTCTTGATAGTATCACCCGGATGGCGCGGGCCCATAACTTAGTGGTGCCCCATTCCGGAAGAACCCTTTCCGGTGGACTTGATTCTAACGCCTTGCAAAAGCCGAAGAAGTTCTTCGGGGCGGCAAGGAAGATTGAGGAAGGAGGAAGTCTGACGGTTATCGCGACCGCCCTTATTGAAACCGGCTCCCGGATGGATGATGTCATCTTTGAGGAATTTAAGGGAACGGGTAATTTGGAATTGGTCCTGGATCGGAAACTGGCGGAAAGGCGAATCTTCCCAGCAGTTGACCTCCATAAGAGTGGCACCCGAAAGGAAGAACTCCTCTTATCGGAATTGGAGTTGAATCGGGTCTGGATTATACGACGGATGCTTTCGGATATGACCCCAGTAGAAGCGATGGAATTCATCTTAGACCGGATGAAACAGACAAGAACCAATTTGGAGTTCTTAGAGTCAATGGCGGAGAAATGAAGAAAGGTATCCATCCCAAATATACGGAATGTGTAATTACCTGCGCCTGCGGCAATACCCTTAAAACCCGGGCAACGAGACCGAGGATTAATGTTGAGATTTGTTCCCGATGCCATCCGCTCTTTACCGGTAAGCATAAGTTGGTTGACTCCGCAGGACAGGTGGAGAAGTTCCAAAGAAAATACGGTCGTAAGGAAAACCCTCCCGGTAATAAAGACGCATCGCGGTAATTAGTATAATGGTTAAGAGGATAAAGGAGATTCTTGCCCGATTCCATTCCCTAAGGGAGTTTCTTTGACATCCCCAAAAAAGAGCAGGAACTACGGGAATTACAGAAACAGACCGAGGATGAGAGTTTCTATGCATCGGGCAAGGCAGGGGTTGGTCTCCTGGTAAGGATTCAAAGGTTAAAAGAGACACTCGCCGCCTTTTCTGAGTTGCAAAAGGAGATTAAAGATTTAGAAGAACTATCGGAGATTTTTGGGGAAGAGATATCGGGTGCTGAGCAATTTGCCGATTACCTCTCCGAAGTGGAGAAGAAACTCGCGAAATTAGAATTAGCGTCTTTATTTAAGGAAGAAGATGATGCGAAGAATTGCTTGCTCACTATCCATCCTGGTGCCGGAGGATTAGAATCCTGTGATTGGGCAGAGATGTTGCTTAGGATGTATATCAAATTTATTTCAAGGAAGGGATTTAATTATAAAATCTTAGACCTCCGACCTAACGAAGGGGCAGGAATAAAGGAAGCGGTCTTGGAAATTCTTGGCGAGAATGCCTACGGGTTTTTAAAGTCAGAGACCGGTGTCCATCGGTTGGTGCGGATTTCACCCTTTGATAGCAGTGGGCGCCGGCACACTTCTTTTGCTTCGGTCTTCGCAATGCCCGAGATACCGGAGGTAGAGATAAAGATTGATGAGAAGGATTTGCAGATTGAGACTTTTCGGGCATCCGGACACGGTGGACAACATGTGAACAAGGCATCAACCGCAGTGAGGATAACCCATATCCCAACCGGAATTCAGGCATCATGTCAGGAGGAGCGGTCGCAATACTTAAATAAGGTTAATGCCTTGAAGATATTACGTGCCCGACTCTATAGTTATTATAAGGAGGAAGAGAAGAAGAAGTTGGCGAAGTATGAAGAGAAGAAGACGGATATTGCCTGGGGACATCAGATAAGGAGTTATATCCTCTTCCCTTACCGATTGGTAAAAGACCACCGCACCGGATATGAGACACATAAGGTGGCAGAGGTTCTGGACGGCGAGATTGATGAGTTCATCTACGCCTACCTGAGGAACAAAAATCTGCAGGGGTAAATTGCCAGGATTATGATTGAGGTCGGTAGAATTAGGGAGATAAAAGCAACCCCCTTATGCGGAAATTGTCAGAAACGCGGCGGCTGTGGGATATACGCCAACGGCGTGAAAGTGGTGGAGGCAAATAATCTAATCGGGGCGAAAGAAGGGGATTGGGTAAAATTGGTTTTTGAGGGGAAAAAGGAGTTTTTATCTTCCTTGCTCCTTTTTGGTGTTCCGATTCTATTTCTATTTCTCGGGGTGATATTTGTGATGAGGATGCCGGGACAAGAAAGAGTAATTTTATCCGCCGCCGGTGGAATTTTTGGTTTCATCTTTTCCTTTTTTGTCTTAAAAATTATAAACAATTTTTTAAGTAAGAGGGGTTTCTTTTTGCCGAAGATTGTTGGGATGAAGGAGGAGGCGTCAGTCAATATGGAAAAGGGAGGGAATCTATGATGAGGAGAATCCGGATATTTTGGGCAATAGCCGGGATATTGATTTTAGGAGCGATTATGGGATTAAAATCACAGGTATTAGAAAAGGGGAGGGTTAATTACTGGCAGGGTGGGACTTTTTCGCAACCGAATATTGATACCCGCCGATTAAAAGAGGGAATCGTCCGAGCGAAGGTTGATGGTAAGTGGCAGGATTTTTCCGTGCGGGAACTACCCGAAGGGTTTATAAAGTGGAATCTGGAGCGGCGTTTAGAGATGAATAAAAATCTTAAAGAAGGAAGACCACCTTCCCTTGCCGGGCCACACTTCGGAATGGTCGCCAGTTATGGTGGGAAAAGAAAGGATTCCCAGTTTTCAATAAACTGCGCGGTGAAAGGAATTGGTCTTCTGCCGAAAGAGGAGAAGTTAGACGAGATAATCTCGCTGCTCAAAAATACCTTTAATGATTCAATGGAGCGGAAGTTAAATATTTTGGAGAGTTTATACAAAAGGGGGCAAGAGGTTTTTGATTTCACGAAGCAGACATCTCTTGAGTTATACTCAACTCCGGAATTTGAGACCCATACTTTCTTAAATGTGATGGCAAACCCAGCGGTGGCGATTGTCTTCTTAGATTTCCCCTCTTATGAGTTAAAGGCGATAACGCAATTTCTCCATCCGGAAAATAAGGCACTCACTCCTTATGAGAAGAAGGTAGTCAGTTATCTGAATCTGATTCATGACTACTTCCACGGCGAGGCGCCGCGGAAGTCAATAGGTGTTGTCTATCACATAGTAGAGGTCTTTGATAATACCCCGGGAAGGGCAAAAGGCAAAAGGGTTATACCACCCAGATGAGATATTTTCCTCTATGAATGGTAATGAGAGAGAGGAGAAGAAGGTTTACGCTCTCACCTCGCCCGCTCACTTAAAGTCTTTACCATTAACCGATAACGAATTAATCAAAAGGACCCGGGAAGGAGACGAAGTCTCTTTTGCCGAGTTAATCCGTCGGTATGAGAAGCGGATTTATAATCTGGCTTACCGGATGCTGCGGAATGAAGAAGATGCGGCTGATGTATTGCAGGAGGTCTTTCTCCGTGCCTTTCGCCATCTGAATAAATTTAAGGGGAAGTCAAGTTTTTACACCTGGTTATATCGGATTGCCCTTAATGTTTCTCTGCGGAAATTAAAAAAGCGGGAGAAGGAGGGAGGCAAGGTTTACATAGATGAGAAGGGTGTTAGCGGAGAATATGTTAGTTCCGTATTAAGTAGTAGGGGAATGGTGCGGAAATTCCTGATTATCCATATACCCCAGAGGCAGAATGGCGGAGACGGAGGATTACCGAAATGGTGCATAATGCCTTGGCAGAATTGCCCCCGGAATGGCGTTCAGTAGTTATTTTGCGAGATATGGAAGGATTTTCTAATAAAGAGGTGGCGGAGGTTTTAAAAATTTCCGTCCCGGCAGTTAAATCAAGATTACATCGGGGAAGGGTCTTTTTGCGGAATCTTTTATCACAGAAGATGTCCGCTACCAGCGGAAAGGTATAATTATGGAGAGGTTAACCTGCCAAGATGTTCTATCCATCCTTTTTGAATATCTTGATAATGAGATTGCGGAGGAGATGGTTGAGAGGATAGAGGTGCATCGTCTAAGTTGCCCCCACTGCACTAAGGTGATAAGGTCTTTTCGTTTGGTCTTTGCCTACCTAAAAGAGACCGAGGAAAAGGAGGTTCCGGTAGATATTCATGAGGAGTTGCTGGCGTTGGTGCGCACCGGCATTAGCCGGAATCTCCAGAAGAAGCGAAGGAGAAGATGAGCGAGGTATTCTCAGAACCGCAGAAATGAGAAGAAGATTAAACACCCGAGCCGACAACTTGACAGGGGCAATTAAATTGGTATAATAGAGAGAATGACAATTCCCGATTTTAATGAACGGCGATTAGCCGATTTCGGAGAACGGCGATTAGCCGAATGCTGGCAAAATTGTGCGCAGGCGATCTTAAATAATCCTGGCTCGGTATTGGTTATTGGGGAAGGAACATCAGGGAAGACCTCTTTTGTTACCTATCTCGCTCGGGAGGGGTTTTGCCGCGGAATTAAAACAGCGGTTCTCGATATGGATATCGGTCAATCTAATATCGGTCCCCCGACGGCGATTGGATTGGGATTTGTCAGGGAGAAGATTAATTCCTTGTCCGATATAGAATCCGAATCTGTTTATTTCATTGGGTCAACATCTCCCCTGGGAAAGGAAAGGGAATTTGCTACCGGGCTGAGAAAGATTCTGCCATTTGCTTTTAGTCCCACTGCCTGGGACGGGAAGGGAGTGACCGAGCTTTTAATCGTTGAATCGGTTGCCTTCTTTAAGGATAAGGATTTCCGAGATAAGATGCTTGCCTTGGAAATTGAAATAATCCATCCCTATCATATTGTGGTTCTAAAAGAGAATTCTTCTTATGAAGAGAAAAAGACACCGGAGGGAGGAAGTGTCTTCTCGCTACCAGCAGTAATTAAGAGGGGTAAAAGAAATTTAATCCATCGCAAAAGATTTCGGGTAGAATCTTGGAAAAGGTATCTTAAAGAGGGAAAGGTATATTCCTTTTCCTCAGCCGCCACTTTAACTGGAGGCGCAGGGACCAGTTCTGCTAATCCAACACTCTCACCGCAGGGAGCGGATAGTTGCCCACTTCCCGGTTTTCC
>JBBIHO010000111.1:0-5767 GCA_037446935.1 Caldifarciminota bacterium
CGCGACATCACCGACCGAACTATAAGCAAAGGAGTTGTAGTTTGTCGGCGAGGGGTGATTGAATTGACCGATTGCATTAGACCGACTTGCCATCCAACTATAAATGGAACTCATCGTCGGATTTAAGACACAATTCGTATAATCTGTGGTGTTAAAGAGATTAAGATGACCTAAGAGCGGACTTGACCACTCAAAACCAGATAGACCTAAAAATATATTCGGAATTGTTGCCGAATCAGCCTGCATCTTAATATCCTCCCATTCTGAGGAGGTTAGCATCTCACCATGGTCAGTTACCGCCAGGATATGAATTCGGGCAGTATCCCTCGCATAAGCAAAGGCATGTCTCGGCACACTCTGACCATCAGAATAAGAAGTATGAGAATGGAGATTCCCGTAATAGAGGTTATAGCCAAATAAGGAAGTGAGAAGGGCAAAGGGGATGGCGAAGAAAATCTTCACTACGCTCTTTTTATCCATATCAGTATTTTAAGTATTTATTGCCAAAAGTCAACCAGTTATTGAAAGGTTCAGAGACGAAGAATCTTCCTTGAAATCCTCGCCCGTCCTCTTTCTAAGACCAAGAAATAGAGACCAGATGGCATCTCATTTCCCATCTCATCCCTTCCTTCCCAGTGAATTCGGGATTGGGGAGGGAATTTCTTTATCAATCTCCCCGCCACATTATAAATCTTCACCCCAATCAAATCCCTGAGACAATTAAGATTGAAGGTGAAGGTTATCGTTGACCGAAATGGATTGGGTAGAATCTTATATTCCTCTCTTTCCCAAATTCCTCCGCCATCCCTCACCCATATTGGAGAAGAGATGACATAGTCTGAATCTATTTGTTGCACACGAATGAAGAAATATCTCTTTTCTCCAGGATTGGTGCGGATTATCTTCACCCAGTGGCAAGAATTCGTATTGCCTAAGAGAAGGGAATCTAATATGAGATTATTATTAGTTATCATATCAATCCGGCGGATGAAATCTCCGGGGTCCGGGTCAATACCTTGAATCTCAAAACGGATTTCACCATTTGGGATGGTTGAACCCATCCAGGAATTATTCGCCTTAAATACCAGTTGAAAATTCCTATCCAGGGTGCCGAAGGTCCGCATCTCATGGATTGCGGAAAGGATAGAACTTTTAGTTAAGGATTCGGCCCAGATGCCGGTCAGTTGATTGCCACTGCCCCAATTAGGAAAGTGGTTATCCTGATTGGCAGTGATTCCTACTTTCCAGCCGCTATCCAGGGCGATATGATACACATCGCCATGATTTCTATTCTGCATCTCAAATAGGGTCATTGAAATATCCCCGAGAGAATTGTGCCGAAAACGATTGAAGAGATAGGGACCGCCCGGATGATTGAATTGACCTATCGCCTGATTTCGTCCTGCCAGCCATTCATAGAGACCACTAACCGATGGTGTCCGGTTGGCATCGGTATAGTCCAGGGTATTAAAAACCGTTATATGTCCGTCCAGGCTTGTCCACTCAAAACCTGCCAGACCCAAAAATTGGTTGGGGATTGTTGCGGAATCGGCCTGCCTTTTAATATCCTCCCATTCCCAATCTTCTAACCACTCCCCGTGGTCAGTAATTGCTAAGATATGGATGCGGGCAGTATCCTTCGCATAAGCAAAGGCATGCCTTGGCAAACCTCGGCCATCGGAGTAAGAAGTATGGGAATGGAGATTTCCATAATAGAGATTATAACCAAATATAAAATTAAAGCTGAACAGAAGAAATTTAAGATGCCTCCCTTTTCTGCCCATCCATAATTATAATAGATTTTCCTTCCTCTGTCAAGTCGGGATTATAAGGAGGCTTATCTAATAACGATAATCTTTCTCTTCTCCTCACATCCCTTCTTGTCCCTTTGCGACAAGGTCTTAAAAGATAAGATATAGACCCCTGCGGGTAGATTCTTTAAGGTGAAAAAGTCCGATTCCGCCTCTCCTTCATAAATCATACTACCAAGAATTGTCCAGACTTGAATCTTAACCTTCTCCTTTTGGGTTTGGTGATAAGAAAATCTCATCCCATCCTTCACTAAATTCTTAACTCCATTTCCGATAAACGGATGAGCAATTTTGCTCATCACCAAACCCTCTTCAGAGGGACCGCTATAGACCCAGAACTCATTTGTGTTGTTGCCGATTGCACAATAGATGAGACTATCATAAGAAGAGTAGGTGAGTCCGCCGCCACCCTTTATTCCCTTTGCCGGCACACCGGAAGGTTCTCCGCTTCCGAAGGACGGCGAATAGCCGACATCCTCCTTACTTCTCCAGGAATCAACCGCTGGGTCATACTGCCAGAACTCTTTTGTATTGCCACCCTTTATGCAATAGAGTTTTCTATCAACATTCGCATAAACCAAAGATGCCCCTTCCTTAACCTTCTTCTTCCTGCCACCCGGGCTAGCTAAGGGTAAGTCAGATTTTCTTGTCCAGGTGAGCGGCAAGGTATTGAGATTCAGGCAATAGAACTCATTCGTCTTTCCGCCAGCCCTTAATAGATAGAGGAGAGAATCTTCATAAGAAGCGATTGAACTACCAACCTTAAACTTCTCTGCGGGAAGGGTTGCTGGCTCGCAAGTCTCCCATAATTTAGTTTTGCAATTGAACCTCTGCCACTCGTTATTATTCCCGCCATTGCCAAGATAGATATAGGAAGTTTCACCCCTTTTGATATGCGTAATAAATCCTCCTTTTATCCCTTTGGTGAATTGGGGTTCTGGTAAGGTATCCCATTTCCCATTCTCTAAATCATAAGAATAGAACTCCTTTGTATTATTCCCCTTTACCACATAGATATAATGGCCATCGTTCGTGATACAGGCTCCCCTCTTAACCCTTTTCCCCCTCTCTCCTTCTGGCAGATTCCCAATCTTTGACCAAGAGTTCTCCGATATGGAGTAGCGCATAAAATCAAGGGTATTATTTCCGATTAGCCCATAGATTGAAGAGTCCATTGCGGTTAGGCAACCGCCAGACTTTACCGGTTTTGTGCCATTTAAGTCTGCCATCCTCACCCAACCGTTATTAAATGGCTTAACCCGAAATTGGAGTGAGAGAATATTATTATCCGGAATCATATCCTCAAAATAATCAAGGGAACAAAAAGCAACATAAATCCCTGCTTGGGCATTCCAGACTGGCTGGAAAAGAGCGGTAATCGTATCATTCGGCAGAAGATTGGTAATATTGGCAGTTCCAATATAAGAACCGATACCTTGTGCGAGAGCGGAGTGACCGATTATCGCCTTAGCGGTGAAATTAGCGGTCTCTGTTCCATAATTCTTAAATTTCACCTGAGGATGATAATCCCCAGAATTCATATTCTTGTAAGGTAGGAGAAAACCTAAAACTCCGCAGTCCTTCACCAGAATTGAGAAATTCCTTTCCAACTTATCATTCTCCGGAATCATATCGCCACTCATCTTAGTTGTGCATCTTGCCACATAATCCCCTCTCCCACTAACCTGCCAGGTATCAAACTCAACCTCCCTCTCTTCATCCGGGGCAAGGTCAGAGACCGTCTTGGTTGAGGACCATTTTATTGGTCCTCCAATTGAAAATGAGACATCAAAGGTAGATGGCAGACTGCCGAAGTTTTTTACCTTCGCCTTAGGAATTATTGATACCGTAGAATCAATATCGCCGACTGGTGTCGTAATCTCTGTCGTCCCGACATCCTGAACCCGAATGAGTAACTCCGCTTCCAACTTATCATTCGGGCTATTCATATCCCCGGCAAGTTGGGTTGTGCACTTTACCAAAAATCTTCCTCTTGGTTGGGCAGTCCAGGGGTCAAATTCAATTACTCGTTCTTCATCAGGCGCCAGGTTTGATACGGTCCTTGTGGAACTCCATTTTATTGGTCCTTCAATAAAGAATGTGACATCAAAGGTCTCATTTGTTGTGCCGAAGTTCCCAACCTTTGCCTTAGGGGTTATCACTTCGCCAGAATCAACAGAAGCCGGAGGTGAGATGATTTCAATTGTGCCGACATCCTTCACCTGCACACTCACCAAACCGGTCTCTTTATTATTTGAAGGATTTGCATCAAGGGAAAATTCGGTTGAGCAAGAGACTAAGTGAGCTCCCCTCTGGGTCACATCCCAGGGAGGAAATGTGAGATAGAACTTTGTCTCCGGTAGATGATTAAAGACGATTGCGGTATTATCATAGAATTCACCAATCTTCATCTTAACCGAATAGGTCTCGGTTGTTGTGCCATAATTATAGACGGTGCAGGCGGGAACTACCGAAACCCCGGAATCAACAATCCCTTGCGGTGAGATAAGGGCAGAGACCCCAACATCCTTCACCTGCACCAAAACCGAATCGCCCTTCTTATCATTGCGCCGGTCGCTATCCGTCCAGAGTTCCGTAGAGCAGGAGAGGATATGCCTTCCTCTTGGCAAGGTGCAGGGAGGAAATGTGACATAGCGAATAGAAAGAGGGTTATGATTTGATACATAAACCCCTTTATTATAAAAACTGCCAATCTTCATCCGCACATTATAACCCTCGGTAAAAATGCCCCGGTTATAAACCGAGCAGGCAGGTATAAAGATTCCGGAATCTACCTCTCCGGTCGGTGAAAGAATCTTGGCAACCCCTACATCATGACCGGCTTCATTAAATCGCCTGAAAAATTCCTCAGTATAAGCACTGGCTATCCCATTCCCAGGAGGACCATAGATTATTAAGGTATTCTCATCCGAAGTCCGGTTTCCTGCCTCTGACCAGTTCATAGAACCGGTAATTGTCGCCTTTCCATCAATCACAATAAATTTATGATGGAGTTTCCCACCGGGATAGGCAATCGGCACCCGGTCCCGGTATACTAATAAGCCTGAGTCCTGTAAATAGGGATAGGCAGACCAGGATTGATTTGCCTCTGAGGCACAGAAGACACCGCCGACCCAGACCGCATCCGGGCGTCGGAGCCATTTTCTGACCATTGAATCCGCAATCACCTTTCCCTTAGGATAACTGATAGCGAAGGCAAAGATACAAAATGTAATGGAACTTTCCGCCTTGGCAACCTCCTTAGATATTGAGTCTATTGCGCTGTCCTGCGGCGAGAAATATACCCCCAATTGATACTCACCAATATTAACCCGACGGTAGGGCAAAAGATTTCGCTTCTGGCGGTGAAACCTTGCTGAATCCTGATTTGGCAGGTCTCCGGTATCACCCCACATCTGATTAAATTCTAAGGTATATAATCTTGCCAAACTTTCGGATTGAATTTCAATTGCGTTATCCGCGTGGATATTCTCACTGGCATTATAACTCCCTGTCCAGACCCAGGCAAGAGTTGTTTCCGAATAATCACGATAATCAAAGATAGCGAATTTATTATGCATCGGATAAGAACGACCAACTATTCCACTATCACTAAAAACCGGAATCCCAATCGTCCGCAGGCGCGTGGCATAGCGAAGATTTTCATCATCGGTGATAATTCGTATCTTATTAATACCCCGATTCACCTTTGCCCGACGCAGGGCATTAATCACCCGACTACCCGGAGCACTGAGGGTATCCGGAAAGGTATCGTGAATCTCATAAAAGCAGATATCAATTGAATACCTTGCGGAATCAATCCTATTTATCAACTTCTTATAGATACTGTCCTGAACAAAATAGCAATTTATTTCAGAAACTATCAGTAGTAAATTAAGAATCATTTAATAATCAATTCCCACCCGATTAACAAACCCCTTATCTATCGGATGCTT
>JBBIHO010000111.1:5793-6300 GCA_037446935.1 Caldifarciminota bacterium
CAAATCCGCAATCTCTAATAGTTCATCCGGTGAATACCTTCCGGTAATGACAATCTCCATATCCTTGGGTGCCTCCCTTAGAATCCGCAAGACATCAGCAAGTGCCAAAAGACCATAATCAATCGCCACTGCTAACTCATCCAAAATTACCATATCATACTTTTTACTCCCTATTGCCTCTGCTGCAAATTTCAGTCCTTCCCCGGCCAGTCTCATATCTTCTTTGGTTGGTGCGCCCTTTTTCACAAATGTTTTAAGACCGAACTGTTTTATCTCTATACCCGTTAAATTCTTTAAGACCTTTATCTCTCCATATTCTTCACCCTTCATAAATTGAATTAAGAGAACCTTAAAACCTTGACCCAATGCCCTTATCGCCTGTCCGATAGCCGCTGTCGTCTTCCCTTTTCCATTACCGGTATAGACCTGAATCATCCATTATTTTAACAGAACCGCTGACAAAAATCAATAGACATCTCAACTCTCTTCCATTTGGATATATCCCTT
>JBBIHO010000112.1:0-6270 GCA_037446935.1 Caldifarciminota bacterium
TCCTCTTTTTATCTTGACCTCTATTTCGGCGACTTCTCAATTGACGACCCACAGGGAATCGCGGTTGTCAAATTTAAGGAAGATGATGACCCAAGAACGATAAGGGATGACCATATTTTGACAATTCTCGCAGTGAACTCAGGGCAGGGGCAAATTGTTTATAATGTGGGTCTTTTCAAATTGGGCATCTTTGGTAAGAAAGGCTCGGGTGAAGGTGAGTTCTTAAATCCCAAGGGAATTGCGGTTCA
Organism: Caldifarciminota bacterium; assembly: GCA_037446935.1. GTDB lineage: Bacteria > Hydrothermota > Tepidihabitantia > Tepidihabitantales > JBDRVQ01 > JBBIHO01. The sequence goes on from JBBIHO010000112.1 coordinate 249, forward strand.
TCCGGATGGTGAGGTCTTCGTTGCGGATTGGGGAAATGACCGAATTGTTAAGTTAAGATATAAGGAGAAGAGGTTGGAGTGGGAGGGGGTCTTCTTCTCGCCGGTATCTAAGCCTTATGGGGTAGCGGTTGATAGAAGGAAGAATGTCTATTTTACAGAAAGTGAGGGTTCCCATATTTATGTCTGTGATAGTCTCGGAAATCAAGTCCGCATCATAAAGGAGGTAACGCATCCGACCGCAATTGCGGTGATTGATAGAAACGAGCCTTACAATTTTTATGGTGAGGAGTTTATTGCGGTCGTTGATTTTCGCAACAAAAGGTTGCAGAAGTTTTCCCTTTCCGGTAAACTCTTAGAATATACCGATGTTCGGGGAATTGGTATTGCGGAAGCAGAATTTGCCTATCTCGCTATTGATTATTATGGAAATATCTTCGCCACCGATACCGTGAACAGTTGCGTTCACAAGTTTGACCGTTTTCTCAATTATCTCACCTCTTTTGGCAAGGAGGGAGGTGGTAAGGGAGAGTTTTATAAACCACGCGGGATTGCAATTAGTAAGATGTATGGTCAGGTATTTATTACGGAAAAGTCTGGTGGCCAATATTATTGGACCGGATTAGATTCCTATTTTCTTGGTGCCTTTCCAGAATCCTTCCGAAGAGAAGCCGGGACAACCCTTGCCTTATATCTCACCGATATCAGTGAGGTGATGATTAGTATCTATGATGAGAAGGGGGATTTAATAAGGGAAATCTCTCCCTTTATTACCAATAGGGCGGGTGAGGTCCTTGTCGCCTGGGATGGGCGAGATAAGAGGGGAGAGGTTGTTAAGCCAGGAAGGTATCAAGTGAAGATAACCTGCCGCCTGCCTTATGGTGGTGGGAAGAGATTTAAGAAGGAGTTGGAGGCATTTGTCTATGCATCTCCATAGGTCTTTCTTCTTTCTTTCATTTATCGCTTTCCTTCGCCTCTCTGGATATAGTGGGGATTTTGAGGAGTTGGGCTCTTCGGCAAAGGCAATGGCAAAGGGCAGTGCGGTGGTGAGTGGTATCTCCGATGCTGCCACCATCTATTACAACCCCGCCTTCACTTCCCTATTTTCAAAAAGAGAGGCAACATTTCTTCACTCCGAAAACTTCGGCGGTCTCTTTCGTAACGATTATCTCGGCTTCATCCATCCCTTCGGAAATTATGCCTTAGGGCTTGGTATCTATGCAGTTCTTATTCCGGGGGTGAAGATTACAAAATTATTGAATGAGACCCTTCCTCCTTCACCTGAGAATCCGGTAATCGTTGAGAGGATAGTTACCACTTATGATGGTATTTTTTATATAAATTATTCGCAGAGGATAGTTAAGAATGAAGAACAGACCCTTGCAATGGGTTTGAATGGTAAGGTTATCTACCGCTCCTTAGGGATTGAGGGCGCCTTTGGATTTGGGGCTGATTTGGGATTCGGTTTCTCAAATCGGGAGATTGGGATTGGTTTGCGGCTACGGAATCTTCTCGCCTCTCCTCTTCTCTGGAGAGATACGACCGAATATATAAGGATGCGGGGTGCCCTGGGTATTACGAAGAGATTTTCCTTTCTTAATGGAACCTTTGCGGTGAGTTATGAGATTGAGGGAAATACGGAAAACCTACCCTTCTATGGCAACTACGGTTTAGAGTTTAACTGGCAAATACTCGCCTTCCGGGTAGGACTTTTGCGAAGGTGCCTCACTTTTGGATTCGGACTCACCTATAAAAATTTCTATGTTGATTATGCCTACGAGAGTTCCCATTATCCGGAACCGGAGAGTAGAGAATTACCCGCTTCCCCAATTAAGATTTCCGGAGGTGTCAGATTTTAAGTCCAGAGATTGGCAGGAAACTTGTTCATCTTTTAGCCCTCTTAATTCCTATACTCTACTATTTTCTTCCCCGCACCTTGAGCATTATCCTCCTTTTGATTGCAATGCTTCTATTTATTGGCGTTGACTTCTTACGACTACGGATTCGGCGAATGAAGGATATATTCATAATTATCTTCGGTTCCCTTTTGCGGCGCCGTGAGTTCTCTTCCCTTACCGGTGGTAGTTATCTGATGATTGCCGCTTCCTTTGCGATATTCGTTTTTGAAGACCGCGGGATATTCATCTCGGCGATTTCCTTTCTGGCAATTGGCGATACCGTAGCCGCCCTATTCGGTTTGATTCACGGCCGAACAAAGCTCTTTGGTAAGAAGACATTGGAAGGAACCATTGCCTGTTTCCTCTCCTGCCTTCTGGTTGTCTATATCCTTACCAAACTCCCAAACCTATCCTTTTTATTTTCGGTTGGTCTTGCCGGGGCAATTACTGCGACAATTGTTGAAGCCTTGCCGATTGAAGTGAACGATAATGTGGTAATTCCCATAAGTGCGGGAATCGCTATGCAAATCACTAAGATTATTATTAGATGAAGAGGAGGGAAATATGAAGAGACACTTTCTACTTTTAATCCTTATCTCCGCCGCGGTTGTGGAAGCGACCGTTGGATTGGAGGAGATAAGAAAACTCTATTTAGTTAAGAACTATGAAAAGGCAATCGTCGCCTTAGAGAGCACATACCGGAGCGCATCCGGGAATGAGAAGCCCTTAATCCTTTTGGAACTCGGTGATTTATACTTTGACAAGAAACGGGACATAAAGAAGGCACAGGCGATTTACGACGAGATTCTTACCCGCTATCCCACGCTACCGGAAATACCAGATATCCTCTACCGCCAGGGACTGATTGCGGAGCGCGAAGAACGATTCATTGATGCTGCAACCCTTTACGAAAGGATTGCCACCAAATACTTGAAATATGAGAAGCGATACCGCTTCCCATTCAAGATTGAGCGGATTGAGAAAAAGCCGAAGTATCTGGATGATGCCTTAGATGCAATTGAGAGGACATTCAAGAAGAATTACCAGGACCGTGTCGCTTATGTTGACGGTTATCCGATTACCCGCGTGGAATTGGATGAAAGGAGTCTCCGAACCCCAACCGGTTCTCAAACATTTGAAGAGAGGAAGAAGGAGTTGGATGTCATCATTACCGACCGCCTTCTCTATAAAGAGGCACTGGAAAGGGGCTATACCAAAAAACCGGAGGTTACGAAGGCAATTGAAGATATTCGGAGGAGGCTTCTCTTTCAAGAATGGTATAACCAGGAAGTGGTAAACCAGGCAACGGTTTCCGAGAAGGAGAAGTTGACATATTACAAGAGGCACGAAAAGGATTACATAACCGAAGAGCAGGTGAAGGCGAAAGAGATTCTCGTGAAGGATTTACCTTCGGCGGTTGCCTTACGGGAGAAAATAATCTCAGAGAGTTTAAAATTTGATTCGGTGGCAAAGGAAGTATCCTTAGCTCCGACCAAAGACCGGGGCGGAGAATTGGGATGGGTGAAGCGAAAGACCTATCCAAAAGAGATTGAAGGTGTCTTATTTAAGTTGAAGCCAAAAGAGATTTCCCAACCGGTAAAGGGTAAGGATGGCTATTTCCTCTTCTTGATTGAAGAGAAGAAGGAATACCAGAGGAGGCGATATAAGGATGTTGCCTCAGAGATTGAAGCCCGCCTGCGTCAGGAGAAGATGCAAAAACTCTTGGAAGAAAAATTAAGGACCTTGAAGGAAAAGGGAGCGATAACCTTTGATACAGTAGCAATCAAAGAGAATAAAGAGACATTAGGCTATGTCCTGGGACTTCCCATCACCAAGACCATCTTTGAAGAACGGGTCGCGCAGATCCCTGCCTTCTTCCGGGGAGATTTGGAGACACCAGAAGGCAAGAGGCGGTTTTTGGAAAACCTATCCGAGGAATATGTCATTCTTTTTGACTGTGAAAATAAGAAATACTGGCTGAAAAATTCTGTCTTCGGGCAACTTCTGGAGGAGGAGAAGAGAATCCTGCAAAATCAATTGCGGAAGGAAGAGGTTTCGGATAAGGCAACGGTCAGTGAGGAGGAGGCAAAGAGGGAGTATAAGAGGACGATAAAAGACTTCTACGAGCCCGAACAGGTGAAGGCACGGGAGATTGTTGTTCGCTCCTTAGAGAAGGCACTTGAAGTGAAAAAGAGGCTGGAGAAGGAAAAGGTGACATTTGATTCCTTAGTGAAGGAATATTCGGTTGCCCCTTCCAAATGGATTGGCGGCGATATGGGCTATCTCAAGAGGGAAGATACCGCAAAAGGGAAATCAATAATCAATTTCGCCTTTAAGGCAAAACCCGGAAGGATAAGTGATGTCTTGAAGGTTAATGATACGACTTATTGCCTTATCAAAGTGGAGGAGTATAAGAAGGCTACCACCCGTCCCTTTTCTGAGGTGAAGGCGAAGATTGAACGGAAGTTGAAGAAAGAGAAAGAGGATGCCTTATATAAGGAACTCGTGGATAAATTAAAAGGGGAAGCAAAGATTGAGATTCTTCTCAAACCAGAAGAGGAGATAAAACCGGAGGAGAAAAGGGAAGAGTAGGGGAGAGGTTTTAGTTAAATTCTAAGACCTTTATCTTAATATTTCCGACCGCGCCCAGAACCTTTGCCTGCTCTTCAATCTCACCCACTTTCAATATGATATGGGTGGGGTTAGCGGGAAATTCGCCAAAGGTTGGGTCACAGGCAACCCATCTCTCTAAGTAGACGAGATTCCAGGCATGATAGAAGAAGGAACCTCCGGTGTAAACAAGCCCAACACAGACCTGAGCCGGAATCCCAACCGCCCGGCAAAGGGCAGTGAATAGTATGGAATGTTCGTTACAGTCTCCTTCCATATTCTTCAGGACCGAAACTGCCGAAGGAAGGGAAGCGGTGGGAACCTTTCTTAGGTTCTCATAGACCCAGAAGAGGATTCTTTTTGCCACTTCCTTCGCATCCTCTCTTTCACCTTTAATCTCTCTTGCCTTCTTCTTCACATCTTCATCATCACTTTGGATATAAAGGGATGGTTTTAAGAACTCCCGCTCCTTGGTTGGGGAGATGGCGACAGGTTTCTCTCCTAAGTTTGGCACCCTGATTTCTAAGATAGTTTTGGATGGCGTTGTGGAGAGGAGGCGCTGGTCAGCAAGATTCAAATCAAAATCGGCGGGATTGATTCCGGTTATCTCAACCTTCATATACTCTAAACCACTGGGGTTGGGGATGACCGTATCCGCCTTAATACTAAAATAGGAGATTATATCAACCATCTCCTCTCCCTTCTCAGCAGCCAATGCCTCCTGTGGCGATTCTTTTATCGCTAATATCTTAGGCGGCAACTCTTCTTTAATGAGTCTGCCACCTTCGCTTATCCAATAGGTAGAGATATTATTCGCTAAATTCACCTTCGCCCTTGTGCATTTATGGATAGAATCGCCCAATTTAACTTCCTCCTCGTCCTCAATGGTAATTTTGGCGGTGATAACCTGGTTAATGATTGGTTCAAAGACTGGTAGTGAATACTCACTCCCCTTTTTAGCGCCCCTCTGATAGACAATCTTTGAGATGGCAAACACCGGATAAATCTTTTCGTCAACCGGTATTTTGCCTCTTCGCACCCCTTTTTCGGTAAAGATTTCCAGATAGAGGGTGTTATCCTTCACCAATCCGTTCAATTTGACCCGTTGTTTTTGGGAGATGAGTTCAAATCTCGCTCTCTGGAGACTAAAATCTTTGGCGGTCGCACAATCAGTAGTGGCGAGGAGTTCTTGGGCATCCCTTCCCATCCGCATCCGCATCTTCGTCCGATTGTAAAAACGAAAATGGTCTTTGGCAATCTGAAATTTTTGGTAGGAATAGCCAACCTTCTTACCCTCAATATAAAATCCGAGCCAGGTCTCATCTTCTTCCATTAGACTCTTCTTTTGGCATAATAATAAGAAGATGGAGAAAAAGAGAATTATGATTTTTTTCATAGATAATTATAAGGGAGATAAACCAAAAGTCAACTACTTCTCGGTTCGGAAAAGGAGGACGATTCCGAAGAGGGTAAAGATGAGATTGGGGAGGAAGGCAGCGGAAGATGGGGAGAGAAAT
>JBBIHO010000113.1:0-6216 GCA_037446935.1 Caldifarciminota bacterium
AGGGATGCACCACCAAAGACCGATAGATTATCGGAAAGGAAAAAGCCGAAGAAGAAGGCGAAGACGACCGCCAATGGCAAAATTATCAACCAAGTCCGATTCTTATTCATAACTCCTCCTTTTTCTATTCAATGCCATTTCTTATCATAGTGAAAGATGGGGAATTAGGAAATAGTGGTATTAGAGATAATCCCGGAATATGCCCATTTATCTATCTCCGGGAAGGCTAACCCACTAATTTCTAATCCCCTAATTACTTTTTGTCTTTCATTCTTTGTGATATATTTAATTATACAACCTTTTGACCCTTTCGTCAACCCCTTTTCAGATTTCGTTTTTATTGACTCCCATTACGGATATTAAATCAAGGTAATAAGTATCACGCCCCTTTTCTTCAATTAGTCTATCCAAAATCTCAATCTCTTTACGGAGAAGAAAGATGATGGTATCTAATTCATATTTTCTGCTCGTCTCATTTTCGCACAGGTGAATGTTCTCGGGCGAGATGGGGGAAGAGGAGAGGGATTTGACCTGTAGGCTCTTCTTCGGGTAAGTGTCCTCCGTCATTTTTCTGCACGCGTCGCAAATGGAGGAGAAGAATTCGGATAGCGTGTCCACTAAGAACTGAACCTTTGGATTAGGAGATTTGTATTCGTAAATGAGACCTTTCTTCATAATCCTGAGGTTGGAAAGGGATTGCTCTAATGCTTCTTTGACATCGCGGTCGGTTAAATTGTGAATCCGATTTCTGCGCATTTCGGTTATTATTCTTTCCAATCCTTGGAAGAAGGTGGGGAAGGTCTTTCGGATCTTCTCTTCTGGTTCCAGAAGTGTTTTTTCAAGTAGGTATTCTTTGCTTTTCGCAAGATATTGACAATGGAGAGGGCAGTTTACCTCCTTCTTTCGTTTAATGCCACAACATTCGGCACAGATGAAATTTTCTAAGGCGGGGCATAGCCTCTTACCTTTTCGTTTGTGACAGATGTCGCAACGCATCGATTCTCTTCTTATTCTTCTATATTTATTTCTCGTGTTTTATCGGAGATAATTTTTAAGGTTATGCGGAGAGTCTCTTTGGGTAGAAGTTCCTCAATCCTCTCTGCCCATTCAATTACTTTGACACCCGGGAAAGTGAGGTAATCAAGGAGTCCGATATTTTCCGCTTCGTCTATGTTTCGGATGCGGTATAAATCTATGTGGTAGATTACCTTTCCATTTGCCGTATATTCAGTAATCATAACAAAACTCGGACTCTTTGCCGTTTTCTCAATTCCGAATCCCTTGACAATCCCCTTAATGAGGGTAGTCTTTCCCGCTCCCAATTCGCCATAGAGGGCAATCGTCTCATTGCCGGCAAGTCTTTTGCCGAGTTGGATCCCGAAGGCAATCGTCTCCTCTGGACTATTGGTTATCATAATGAGTTCTGAGTTTCGCGCCCTGTGTCTCTGTGTTACGGTCGCTTCTTGCTTCGTGCTTCGCACGGACTTCTGGCTTCGCCAGTCCTTCGGAAGCGTCAGCGCAAGTCCTAAGGAAACGCTCCCGCACGATGTGAGAGAATTAAGGGATGGTAATGCTCATTGCGACACTTTCGCCGCCGCCAAGACAAATTGCCGCCAAGCCCTTCTTCAGATTTCGGTCAATTAGGGCATAAAGCAGGGTTACTAAGATTCGGGCACCGGAGGCGCCAATCGGATGGCCTAAGGCAACTGCGCCACCGTTCACATTAACCTTATCCCAATTCCAGTTCAACTCCTTGCCATCTGCCAAGACCTGAGCGCTGAATGCCTCATTTATCTCAATTAAATCAAAGTAGTCAATATCCACATTGAGTGCCCCGAGGATTTTTCTTATCGCCTTTACCGGAGCATAAAAGAGATACTTCGGTTCAACACTGCCGATGGCATAGGCATTGATTTCGGCTAAAGGCTTGATCCCTCTCTTTTCCGCTTCCCTTTTCTCCATTATTACTAAGGCGGCTGCCCCATCATTGATTGATGAGGCATTGCCGGCGGTAATTGTTCCACCCTTCTCAAATGCCGGGCTAAGGGTAGCAAGTTTTTCTAATGTGGTATCCGCTCTTGGTCCTTCATCGGTATCAACGATAATTGGTTCACCCTTCCGCTGGGGGATTTTCACCGGAGCGATCTCCCTTTTGAACCTTCCTTCTTTTATTGCCTTTACCGCTTTCATATGACTGTTGTAAGCAAATCTATCCTGTTCTTCTCTTGTGATTCCGGAATTGCGAGCAGTGAATTCACCGAGATTTCCCATATGGACATTCTCAAAGGCGCACCAGATTCCATCATAAATCATACCGTCAACCAATTCCACATTGCCCATCTTAGAACCCTGACGGAGTTTGTGGAGGTAGTAAGGGACATTGGACATTGATTCTTGGCCACCAGCAATATAAATTTTGGCATCACCGGATTTTATCGCTTGTGCGGCAAGAACTACCGCCATCAGACCAGAACCGCATACTTTATTAATGGTGAGAGAAGGAATATCGGCTGGGATGCCGGCTTTAATCTGGGCTTGTCTTGCTGGTGCCTGACCTAATCCAGCCGGACAGACATGACCCATTATCACACCTTCTATCTCTTTTGGGTCAATCTTTGCTTCCTCCACCGCAGCTCTAATTGCTACCGCTCCTAAGTCGGGTGCTTGTAAAGAGGATAGAGAACCCAAATATCTACCGATTGGTGTTCGTTTCGCACCAATGATTACGCAATCTTTCACTAAACTGACCATATTATCCTCCTTTTTGCATTCTACTTCTTCTTCTCTAAAAATGCCTTCATCTTCTCCTTTGTCTCTTCAATTGAAAAGAGGAGAGCGAAGGATTGAATCTCTATTTCCTTTGCAGTCTCTAAATCGGTTTCCATACCGCTACCGATTGCCTTCTTTGCTTGGGCGATTACTTCCTTTCCCTTTGAAGCAATCCTCTTTGCGATTTCTTTACTGGTGGGGATGAGGTCCTCTAAGGGCACGACCTTATTTACCAGACCAATTCGGAATGCCTCCTGGGCGGAAATCATCTCACCGGTGAAGATTAGTTCGCTGGCGATTCCTTTTCCGCAGATCCTTGGTAATCTGAGACAACCGCCGAAGCCAGGTATCACTCCGATATTCACCTCCGGTTGACCAATCTTTGCCCCTTCGGCGATTATTCGGCAATCGCAGGCGAGCGCGAGTTCGCAACCACCACCTAAGGCATAGCCATTGATTGCCGCAATAACCGGCTTGGGAAGTTTTTCTACCTTACTTAAAATCCGATGACCCATTTCGGCAAATGCCTTTGCGGCAAGGGGAGTGAAGTTTACCATCTCCGATATATCGGCACCGGCAACGAATGCCTTACCTTCACCAGTGATGATTAGGGCTTTGATTGCCTCTTCGTTCGTTATATAATCAATCGCCGCTTCTAATTCCTTCAATGTCTCGGTATTTAAGGCGTTGAGAACCGCTGGCCGGTTTATCTTCAAAATACCAATTTCCTCTTCAATACTTAGGGTTATGTTCTTAAATTCCATATCAAAGAATAACCAAAAATTGCCTTTTGTCAACTTCACACCAATTTCCAGAAGCGAAATTTGGCAGAAGGAGAAATTCCATTCTTTAATCACTGGCGGAAAAGAAGATTTTTAATAAAAGCGACCTCTTGGCAAAATCAAAAAAATTGGGTATTATCATAATATATGATACCTCCCTTCCTTACTTTAACCTCTGGGCAGAGGCGGTATTAGCGTCTGTTTCCCATTCAATTAAGATAAACTGGTCAGCAAAAGAAGGAACAAAGGAGATTGTCTTGTCTTTTATTCATAAAGGGAAAGAGTATATCGTATTCCGAAGGCCGAACCAATGTCCAGAAAGGGAATGGCGAGATAATTTTATCTGGTATTCAAAAAATAAATGGGAAGGAGGGGATTTAAGATTGGTGGCACGCAGATTGCGCAGAAATGCCGCAGAAGACGCAGAGAGGAAGGAAGAGTTTTAATACCGGAGAAGGAGATTTTAATCAGAGATTTCGGGGTGAGGAGAGAAGAAGAGGAATACTATATCAACCCCTCGCTATTAAAGGAAGAGAAAGAAGGGGACCCTTATGCCTGGCGGATGTATGGCTACGACCCGCAGAATACCGGCTATTATCCATTTCCTTTATATCCACCGCTCCGTTTCAAATGGCTTTACAATTGGTCTAACTTTTGGGCTACAATGTATTCAGGATGTGCGGCTCATGGAATACTTTTTGTTCCGGATGGCTCAAATTATGTTCGTGCCTTTGATTTAGAGACTGGACAAACTATCTGGCGGCGGATAACTACTTCTAATACAATGACCTGTGCCCTTTGCGTTGGAGATTCCATCCTCTTTGTCGGTTCTCTAATTGGATTTGCACCAGAAAGGGATACTACCTTCTATGCCCTCAATCCACAGAACGGGCAATTGAAGTGGGGAAAGGTCTTAAAAACTGTCCAAAATTCTCCAATCGTTGTGGACTCTTTTGTTTATGTATTAAGTCTTGGGCTTAACAAAATCTATTGTTTTGAAATAAATGGGGAATCTATCTGGTCTTTTTCCTCGGGAGGATTACTCTACGATGCCTGGAATTCTGTATGGTGGCAAAACAAAGTTTATCATTCAGGAGGAGAATTTAATGATTCCTTATACGCTCATAATGCTGTCACTGGAGAAATCTTCTGGAGATTTAAAGCGCCAAGTGATATTTGTTATCTAACAATATGCGACGGGAAGGTCTTCTTTTTTCCTTGGGTTGACACCTTGTTTGCCATAAACGCTCAAAATGGGTTGTTGCTCTTAAAGATACCCGCTGCTCAAAATTGGATGGTTCGTGCTTTTAATAAGAAAATACTTAATACTCGGGGGGAATATGGAGCAGGTGACACAATCTTTACCAATGCCTACTGCCTTTCTGCTGAATCGGTGGGTCTCATCTGGCATAAGGTTTTAAGACCAAGAAGGGCAAATGGAGGTAGTTGCCCTAGCGCCATCACCACAAAAAATGGGGTTGTCTGGATAGCAAATTTGGATTTTTTGTATCTCCTAAATAAAGATAGCGGCTCGGTAATAGAAAGGGTATGGTTACCGCAAACCAATACTTGGGAGCCCTCCGGTTTTTCCCAATTGCTTATAAGAATTATCTTATTGGTGGGGATAGAGATTTTGTTTATGTCTATGAGGCAGATACGGCAGGAGGAATAGAAGAGACTTCTGTTAATCCGATTGGTTCCTTTCAGTTTTATTCCTACTTTGATTCAAAAGATATTCTCTTTTCACTCTCTTTACCCACCAGCGAAAATGTCTCTATTAAACTTTTTGATACAAGAGGTAGTTTTCTGGGTTATATTTACAAAGGTTATCTTTCAAAGGGAGAGCATATTCTCCGTTTCAATCCCGGAGGGCTTCCTTCCGGTATATATTTAGGTATCTTAGAGACATCCAAAATAACGAAAGTAGTAAAGATTCTCTATATAAGGGAAAGGATGAAATGATGAAAAAAACATATCTATTTATTATTTTTTCTCTTTTTTTTTGATGACGGCACAAGAAGGTGGCCGTTATCTTATAATATGCCCTGATGAATTTACAACTTCTATTCAACCATTAGCAGACTGGAAACATAAGAAAGGAATGATGTCTAAAATATGCTCTCGTGAATATTTAGAGGAAAGAGGGTATTCCTGTGTGTATTTCCGGTAAAGGATTCCTCGCAGAATACATCAAAAATTTGCTTATCCTTCTTTGATGTGAATTGGGATATGGCATCAGAACCAGAAGTGATTGCCTCTGGTGATAGCCTGAAATCACCATCAATTGCTGTAACCCCTGGTGATTTTATCCATATTGTCTGGGAAAAGGATGGTGAGATATATTACCGCACATCCTTAGGGAACGATTCAACCGGTGAGATAATCTGGTCAGATATTTATAATATATCAGAATCGCCTGATGTTATCTCAGAAGATCCGGTAGTTGAAGCCTATGGTGAATTGGTTATTGCCGCTTGGAAGGAAGGCGAGCCGGGTGAGATTTATAGAAGGGTAAGGAATATATCTACGGATGCTATCTTCTGGGAACCGATTGAGAATATAAGTCAAAGTCCGGATAGAGAATCTCGCTATCCTGTTCTTTCAACCCCTGATGTGGTTGCTTATCACGAGCAGATTGATTCTTTGAATTACGAAGTCTTCGCCT
>JBBIHO010000114.1:0-3180 GCA_037446935.1 Caldifarciminota bacterium
GATTTTTTAATGTTGCCTTTAGATTCGGTGCTAAAAGGTCAAATCTTAGATTATCAATAATCACGACCGCATCCTTCTCAATAAGTGAGAGATTGGCTTGGTGCGGTTCTCCCTTTTCCCCGGTGCGGTCGTATTTATAAAATTCTCTTCCGGTAAAGGAGACGAAAAGAGAGACCTCATTATTCCTGTCTTCGGATAAGAGATTCTTTATGAATTTCAGATTAAAGGTAGGGGAATTTGAGAGATAATAAATCCGCCTCCTTCTCTCCTTCACTTCAATTGTGAATTGAAAATTATTATTTGCGTATGAATCCTCACCAAAGACTGAATCAATAGAGATTGCATATCTTTCCTGGCCTATATTTTGGGGCAGGACCTTAAATATCTCCTCCTTATAATATTCCCCTGCCAAAAAAGAGACCTTCCTCTTATCTAAAAGAACCCCCTCCCTAATTAGCGAGACATATCTTTCCCCGGAGATATTTGATGCCTTTAACCGCACTTTTATCTCCAGACTTTCGTCCCGATAAGCCGTTTCCGGATAAAGACAATCGGCAATACTTAAATCCCTTCCTACCTCCTTACCAACCGCAATCGTATAAATCGGGGTCTCGGAACGGCGGGCAATCAAAATCGGGTCTTCTTCGGCATTATGGAGTCCATCCGAAATGAGAAAGATAGCCCCTGGTCTTTTTTTTATCGCAAATTTTAGCGCCTTTGCAATATCCGTCCGACGGCCAAAGGAAACTCCTTCTGACCTTCGCATAAATGTATCGGAAAAGAGAAAGACCTCTCCCCTCTTCATAAATGGCAATAATCTATCTTCCAAAATCCTTTCCGCCTCCGAGAACTTCTCACCCGCCATACTCTCCGAATTGTCCAGAAGGAGAATAACATCCTTCGGTCTTCGGGTAATGGTGTGCGTGAAGATGTAATTTAAGAGTAAGAGAATGGCGAGAAAGACCGCAATTATCCGAAAGAGAGAGAAGAGAGAAGGGTTTTTCCGAAGATAGAGAAATAAGAGGATAAGAAATATAAGGCTAATCAATATACTCATAAATTGCTACCTTCTTTTCAGGGATAGCCATCTTCAAGAATAAGGGTTCTGATGGCACCTCCAAATCAGAAGATGATACGAGGTCAACCAATCCATCCCCATCCCCATCATAAATTGCAATCACTTGATAAACCCCTGATTTTAATTTTACATTAAATTCCCCAAGGGCATCCGAAAGGGCGAAGAGAGAGAGTTCAGCAGATTTAATAAAGATAATCGCCCCTTCTAACCCCTTCTCTTTCCAGATGACATCCCCTTTCACTACGAATGGCTCGCCTGCCAAAAGGAGTGTATCTAAAATCTCATGGAAGGCGATGCCTCTCTTTAACCGGTTGCCTTCCAGGTCGGTAAGGGTGGGAAGGATTAGAAGAGAGAGATAAGGTAAATAAGAGGTGCCTTTCGGCTTCAAGAAAAGTCTATCCAATTCCTGGGACCAGGAGGCGAGAATTTCATCTTCTTTTATCGGATGGGTAAAAAATTTGAGATGGGTGGTATCCATCGGTTCCGAGAAGATGACCTCCAATCCATCCTTTACAAAACTTACATCTTTAATCTCTGGTCTCATTGTATCCTTCTTTTCTGAACCGAGGAAACGAACCTTCAGTCGACGGAGATTTCCTAACTGGTCCGCTATCTCACCCATTAAGAGATAGGCCTCCCTCTTCATTGGTGTCGTGGAGATTATTATCTTACTTTCTCTTGCCACCAGACTTCTTATCCCCAATGTCTCATTTTTGGCGAGGATGAGAAATCTTTCTCCCCGCACCGCCTCGTCAAATGTCAAGATGATACTGGTCCGGTTAGGGACTGCAATCTCCTTTAGATGCGGGGCGAACCTATCCGGACTTGGTGGTAGCGCCTTCTTTGCGCACTGGAAATTTAAGAAAAGGGCAAAAAGCGAAAAGAAAGTTCGTTTGCTGATATATCGTGCGGGAACGAAGCGACCAAAATGACCCCGGAGAAAATCGGCATTCGGAATTCGGAATTGAAACTCAAAACTCAATCTTTTATCTCCCCCGCATTTCCTTTTCCGCATTCCGCATTCCGCATTCCGCATTTCTGATAAGTCTCGCAATCTCCTTTCTCTTCTTCGGTGGAATTTGCTCCTTCACCAAATCAAAGATTACCTGGGATAGATTCTTATAGAGAGGCAGGTATTTTGGGAAATTTTCGCTCAGGACCTTAATATGCCTCTCTATCGTCTTTTTATCTCCCCGGACAATCGGTCCGGTTATTGCCGATTGGAATGGGTAGCGTTCATCTGGGCAAGAGCGAAAGGCATTAAGAAGAGATTGGGAGGCGAGCGGATAGAGGTAAGAGTGTCTTTTTCCCCGGACCAAATTAAATGCCACCGCTAGGATGGCAAGAAGAAAATTGGAGGCGAATACACAGGCAAGATGGTGAATATCCTTTTCTTCGGTCGGAATCTTGATATATCTCCCGCCGAGTGCCTTCACGAGTCGCCTCCCAAATTTAACTGCGGTTTCATCCCCTTCCAGAGCGAAAACGAATTTTGAAAACTCCGCCAGTTTTGTCTCGCGGGTAAAGGGATAAACCGGATGCAAGGAAAGAATAAATCCATCGGATGGAAAGGCATCTCGGGAAAGACTGCCGGAGAAGTGGCAGAAGATAGAATTTGGTTTTAGGTCATTCCTTATCTCATTATAAACCTCCAATATCACATCATCCGGTGTCCCGCAAAGCAGAACATCCGAAAGCGAGGCGACCTCCCGATTCGTTAAATCCCGATACTCAATTCTCAATAACTGGTAGACCTTTTTTGCCTGCCTCTTATCTTTATCCGAGATTCCTGCAATATGAAAACCCTTCCTCTTCAATAGAGAAAGAAAGAAGGTTCCTACCTTCCCGGCTCCGATAAGTCCAAATCTCTCCCTTTGCTTTGAAGATTGCTTCATCAGGAAGTTTAATGGAGAAATTTAACTATGTCAAATTATACCTTTTAGATAGGGATAGTTTAATCCTTTAAGGGTTTTCAGGAGGTATTCTTTACCTGCTTCCCACCAACAATTTTTTATAACCTTTGCGAAAAAGCCTGGTTCTAATCTATTTAACAACTCTTCAATCCTCGGATATTCTATCGCACTTAAAGTTTCAAGAAGATA
>JBBIHO010000114.1:3190-6157 GCA_037446935.1 Caldifarciminota bacterium
CTTTCCAGGTTCTTATCTTCTCTTCAAAGAGGGAAGGTTCTAATCTATTTACCTCATCAAACCTCTCAGGTGAAATTTTTTCAGTGTATATCCGATAACAAACCCAACCAAAATATTCTGCCTTTTCAAAGACCGCTTTAAGGAGGGAAGGAAAAGTGGGTAGTTTTTGAAGTGCATCCAAAATATCTTCCGATACTTTTGGCAGTAAATAATTTCCTTCTTCCGGATATTCTTTTAGATATGTATAAATACCGCTCAACTCCCAATCATCAGAATTAAATTTTAACCTATTTTTTATCCCCCTCCCTAAATCTTTATACTCTTTGTAACATTTAACAAAGACCCTGGCAACTTCGGAGTGGTAAAGGGAGAGGTATTTACGATTCTTAATTTCCAATGGCAAAATCTCTCGCTCAACTTCGGCTATTTTATAAATTTCGCTTTCATCTATCCTAAGTTTATCTTTTAGGAAATCTCTCCTCACCGGCACCTCAAATTGATATATTAAGGCAACAGGTAGAAATATATCTTCTGCATTATAAATTTCCCGCTTTCCGAATTCATCTATATAATCCTTCACCTTTTCTGTAATTGGTTTCAATTCTTTTATCTTGCCTTTGTCTTCTATATGGGGTTCTAACTGCAGACCGCGAAGCATAAGATTTGGCATTTCAAGAAGTCTTTCCCTAATACCTTCCGAAAATTGGTAACCGCTCATTTGCTCAAAGTTTTCTATCATCTTCTCCTTAATCTCCTCATCGGGTCTTATCTCTATTCCCTCTTTAAGTCTTTTATCTATCTCTCTCATCCTCTCTTCTTCCTTCTCCTCCGGTTTTCTGCCGGAGAAGAGGGTTCTTTCTTTTATATTCAAATAAAAGTCTTCGGCGGTTTCTTTATTGAGGTGGCAATCGTCAAGAAAGAGATAACCGTTTATTTCTTGAAGACAAGTTATAATCTCTTGCCTATTTTCTATCTGGGAGACTTCTTTAAATGGAAGGACAAATACTGGTTTATTATCCTTTGCTAACTTATAGCCGACATCTCTTAAAATCGTTGACTTTCCACTTGCCAGTTCACCGGTGATAAATACCTGCCCATTTCCCAATTCCGTTAAGATTTTATTAACCTCTTCCCTTTGGACGATATAACCTTTTTAAAAATCTATCCATAAAGGTCCCTGTCAGCGAAAGAAATGGGGTTCTTTATATTCCTCATGTTTAAGATATTCCTTAATCGGTTTCAATCCAAGAACTTTCAGGGTAGAAAATATCTCTTCTCTTTCAAGAAATTTTGTCTTATTTTTTAATATGCGGATTAAAATAAGAAATAAGGTTATAAAGAGAAGAGAAAATCCTATCCATTGAATATCTCGCAATATTTTTGGTTTAAAGAACATTATTATCAGAGTAATTACTCCACTCATCAAAATCCCAAAAAATAAATTCCATCCTTCCTTCTCAATTTTCTTTTTGTAGATTAGAAATTTTCCGAGATAAAATAGGAAAAAAACAAAGGACGACAATTCCAATGATAGCTAACGCTATTCCGAGCATCCCTGATTTTACAATCCTTATTCAATTTGTCAATCAACCCGTTAGATTATGGGGAGTATATGAATATTGCGCTCCAAAGCCACACCAACATCCATAAACTCTGCTCATATCTAAATATACCAATTTCCGCCAATCTGTCAAAACACTGATTGAGAGTCTTGAAAAAATAACCGATTTCACAGATGTCATCTAAAATATTAGGCTTCAATTAGAGGCGGGCACGCCTTTGCTCGAGATCTTGTCAATGTTGTGGAAAATTTTTAAGCCTTATCATCTTCTTTTCTCCCACCCTTTATCTCTAATCCCGATACTTCTTACCCGCTATTACCACCGCCAACTCAGGATAATCTATCCGCTGCCAACGTGCCTGTCGTTTAAGCATTAGTTGAAAAACTACCCCTAAGGCTGACCTCTCGTTTATTAGCCGCTTCGCTTTCTTCAATCTCGTCCGTATTGAAGCAGATGGCGATTCTATCGGGTTTGTCGTCTTTATATGTCGCCAATGCTCCCCGTTGGTGTCCTGCCTCGGGAAATACTTCTTTCGCCGCCCGCCATAAACCTAAAATCCCATCCGCCAGTATTAGACCTATCCATTTCACCCCACATTCTGCCAAATTCCGAAAGACATCCAACCAGTTCTCATAACTCTCCCGATAACCCGGTATCATCGCCAATAGCCGTTTATTGCCTTCTCCATCAACACCAATCACTACCAATAGCGCCAGCTTCTCCTTGGCTAATCCAATCCGAAGATATAGGCATAATGGGAATCTAATGGCTGCTGGTGAAAACTCAAATCCTCCCGGCTCCAATGCTCTTGTAAGCGAGCGACCGAAGAGGCACTCAAAACTGCCTTATCACCTAACAGGGCTCTTAATGCCTCACGAAAGTCACCGCCTAAAAGCCCATAGAGATACAATTGGGGTAAAGTCTCAAGAACACTGGGACTCGTCCGTAAAAAGGGCGGTAGAATCTTTGATACAAACGGTTCCTGGCTATTGCTCTTCTACCTGCCCGCAGCCTAAACCGATTCTCCTTGAACTATAACCATTCGGGCTAAAAATTCGTCCCGTTCCAATTCTAAGGCAGTATCAATTGCCTTTTTAGCTCCATTAAGGGCTAATTCATCTAAAAGATTCTGTAGGTAAAGTCTATTTTTGCGAAGGAACTTTCCCATCTCCTTTGTCCTTGTCGGACCATTTTGGCTCTTGCTTTTCTTTGGAGTTTAAGGTATCCTTTCATTGTTATACTCCTTGCCGGTGCCGGTTTTAGGTTGGCACCGGCCTTTTATTATACTGGAAGAATGCTTATTTTCAATTTTCCAAATAAATTGATTATATCTCCTTACCTCCCTCAATCCTCTAAACCGCCAATTAGATTGGCAATTACACCTTCTTTAAGACCCTTCATTACA
>JBBIHO010000115.1:0-6095 GCA_037446935.1 Caldifarciminota bacterium
TCCCTTGATGAGTTCCGCCGGGTTCGGGAGATGATTAAAGACGAAGTTATTAAGTCTGCCCGGAAGATTGGAATTTTAATCCCATTACTTGACTTCACTTAGATTTCCATTATATAATATATGATCAAATATGCATATATGAATATAAGATATTATCTTGGTATTTTTAAGGCGTTAGCCGATAGGACCCGAGTGCGAATCGTCTGGGTATTGATTAAGGCGAAAACAGAACTCTGCGTCTGTGAGATTATGGACATCCTTAATGAGAGCCAATATAATATCTCGCGGCACCTGCGGGAATTGAAGATTGCGGGTCTGGTTAGAGAGAGGAAAGAGGGGAAGTGGGTCTTCTATTCTCTAATCACTCATAGAAACAAATTCCAGAAACTTCTCTGGCAAACGATATTGAGTATTCCGGAGGCGATTTTCTCCGATGATGAGAAGAGGTTAAAAAGGAGATTATCCCTGAGAAGAGACGGTGTGGTTGTGGTCGGAATGGATAGCCCAGAGTGGCGGAGGATAACAAAGGAGTTTAAGAAAAAGAGGGGACGGGTTATGGTTAAAGATTTAATCCGCGCCGGCTTGCCGGTGGAAGTAGGATGGCAAAAGGAGGGTTGAGATGAATCAAAAGAAACCAAAGATTTACTACCGGATTGGCGTAATTGTAATTCTGGTAATTGTGGTTACTATGGTAATTTTACTTAAATCGCGGGGCAACGATAAAGAGAGAACCGAAGTACCAAAATACCTTGTTGCGAAGTCGGATTCGGCAAAAGAGTCTTTCGGGAAGGAGAGGTTTCAGGTGGAATCAAAACCATTTGAGACTCTGGCGCAAAAAGAGAAAAGCCAAAAGGTGGAAGATATTAAGAAAGATGTATTAGCCCTCGTGAATGGTGAGAAAATAACGCAAAGAAAATTGGACAGCATCTTCAATTCCTTACCACCTCAGATCAAAGAAGTCTTTAAGGACGATAAGGCCGGATTTCTTGAAGAACTGATAACCCGGGAACTTCTATTGCAAGATGCGATACGGAAAAAGGTTTATGAACAGAACGAGTATAAAGAAGCGGTCAGCCGTAATCCGGAACAGAAAGAAAATATAACAATAAATCTTCTCTTCAAAACAATTCTGGCGAATGTTACGGTCAGTGAATCGGAACTGAGAGAATTTTTTAACCAGTATCAAGACCAACTGCCAAATAAGAATTATGACTTGGTAAAGGAACAATTACGACCAATGGCTTTGGAAGAGAAGCAAAGATTGGTAATTGAAGAATACTTAAATCATCTGAAGGCAAATGCCAAGATTGTGCGTAATGAAGAGTGGATTAAGGCACAAGAGGCACTGATGGCGGACAACCCATTAAGTAAGGCGCTCAAAACCGGTAGACCGGTATTAGCCGATTTTGGGCGTGGCACCTGTGTCCCTTGTAAGATGATGCAACCGATTCTGGAAAAACTGCAAAAGGATTATGCCGGTAAAGTGGAGATTCTAATTCTTGATGTTGGTGAGTATGCGACATTGGCACGGAAGTATCGGATTATGATAATTCCTACCCAGATATTTTTTGATTCATTAGAAAATGAGGTCTATCGGCATCAGGGGTTTATGCCCGAAACCGAGATAGTTGCCCAATTGAAGAAAATGGGTGTCAGCGATGTTCGTTGAACTTTTGACTAATCTAACCAGTGCGATTGCGGGCAATCCTTTGATTGCGGTCGGTGCCTCTTTAGTCTGGGGAATTTTAAGCATAATTTTAAGCCCCTGTCACCTTGCCAGTATTCCTCTGATTGTCGGTTATATAGATGAACAAGGGCAAATATCAGTAGAAAGGGCATTCTGGATATCACTACTCTTTGCCTCAGGTATCCTTCTGACCATCGGGCTGGTTGGTTTAATAACCGCACTGGCGGGTCGGATGCTGGGTGACATTGGAAAAATTGGCAATTATCTCGTTGCGGGCATCTTTTTTGTCATTGGCTTGCACCTACTCGATGTCATTCCGTTACCCTGGTCTGGGGCCAGCGGCAAACAGGTGAAACAGAGAGGTTTGATTGGCGCCTTTATTATCGGTTTGATATTTGGTCTTGCTCTGGGACCTTGCACCTTTGCCTATATGGCACCGATGCTCGCAGTCGTCTTTAAGGTCGCAGCCGAAAAGATGCTTTATGCGGTTAGTCTTTTACTGGCATACGGCATCGGCCATTGCTCAGTTATTGTGCTTGCCGGTTCGGTGACCGAAACAGTAAGTCATTATTTGAAATGGACCGAGAAGTCAAGAGGCGCTGTAATTCTTAAAAAGATATGTGGTCTTTTAGTCATTCTTGGCGGATTGTATTTAATCCGCATCTCATAAAAAAGGAGTTAAAATGGAGATAAAGATCTTAGGACCTGGCTGTCCAAGATGCCAGGAACTTGAAAGACGAACATTGGAGGTCTTAGCGGAAATGAACCTTGCTGCGGATGTCCAGAAGGTAACCGACCTGAAACAAATTATGGAATACAAGATTTTGGGAACTCCCGGGTTAGTGATTAACGGCAAGGTGAAAAGTGCGGGGAAAATCCCAGCAAAGTCACAGATTAAACAGTGGCTGGAAGAGGAAGTGGCGAAATAAACTGAAGAAGGGAACTTAATTGAAAGACCGAACCAAACTGATAATCATTATTGGAGTCTTTCTCATTTTCTATTTTGTTCCGTTTGAAGGCGTGCGAATTCAGAATGCAATCTTAGAGGCGTTTCTCATGCTCCAGGATTATGCCCGTGCCCATATCATTTTCTGCCTGATTCCATCCTTTTTTATTGCCGGGGCAATTTCAATCTTCGTTTCCAAAGAAGCGGTTATTAAATATTTTGGTCCGAAGGCGAATAAGGCACTTGCCTATGGTGTGGCTTCGGTTTCTGGTGCGATTTTAGCGGTCTGCTCCTGCACTGTATTACCAATGTTTATGGGCATCTATTATGCCGGTGCCGGCTTGGGTGTGGCAACTACTTTTCTCTATGCTGGTCCAGCAATCAATGTGCTCGCCATTATTATGACCGGTCGGGTGCTTGGGCTTCAACTCGGTGTCGTCCGGGCAATTGGCGCAATTCTCTTTTCAATGGTTATCGGTCTTTTAATGGCACTAATCTTCTTCAAGTCAGAGCAAAAGCGGGCTTGTGCCACTGGATTAACGGAACTCCCTACGGAATCGAGCCGACGGAGTCTTGGTCAGAATATCCTTTATTTTGCTTGTATGATACTATTCCTGATCTTCGCCAATTGGGGCAAGCCAAAAGAGCCGATTGGTTTCTTTAATATGGTCTTTTCAATCAAGTGGTTTCTTGCCGGTGCCTTCCTACTCGCCACGCTGGTAATGGTCTTTCGCTGGTTTTCAGGCGAGGAGCGTAAAGAATGGGTATTAGCGACCTGGACTTTTGCCAAACAGATTCTGCCTTTACTCCTCGGTGGTGTCTTTGTTGCCGGCTTTCTCCTTGGTCGCCCAGGTCTGAATGCCGGCGTTATCCCGAATTCAATCATCACCAACCTGGTTGGCGGTAATTCACTCTTCGCTAACCTTTTTGCCGCGGTCTCTGGCGCTCTGATGTATTTTGCCACTCTTACCGAAATTCCTATCCTCCAAGGTCTACTTGGTTCTGGAATGGGTAAAGGTCCAGCCCTCGCCCTACTCCTATCCGGTCCTGCCCTTTCCTTGCCTTCAATGATTGTGATCATCAGGACAATTGGTTTTAAGAAGGCTTTTGCCTACATACTGCTCGTCGTTGTGCTTTCGACTATTATCGGTTTACTTTATGGCACTTTTTAGAATAACTCGCAGAGTTTCCGAAGACTCATCATCAATTAACTGCTGAGGGGTATTATATGATTAAGATTCTCTTTGCCTGTGTTGGCAATTCCTGCCGTAGTCAGATGGCTGAAGCGTTCTGTCGGGAACTTGGCAAGGATGTTGAGTGCGCAAGTGCTGGCTCAAACCCGGAGGCAATAGTTCTTCCCGAAGCGATTGCGGTAATGAAAGAGGTTGGGATTGACATCAGTGGGGCAAAACCAAAAGGGTTTAAGGATTTGGTAGACTTAAAGTTTGATTATCTGGTGACAATGGGTTGTGAGGTGGTTTGTCCGTTCCTGCCCGGTGCAAAAGAGATACGGTGGGAGATTCCTGACCCAAAGGGTAAATCCCTTGATGAGTTCCGCCGGGTTCGGGAGATGATTAAAGACGAAGTTATTAAGTTACTCTCAGAACTTGCCCGAAACAAATGATAGAAACTAACTTTCTTTCTGCCTGGGCATGGATTAAAAGACCACAAGAGCTTAAGTTTATGACCGCCCGACTAATCTTGACCATTATTTTTGTTGGCATAATGGGATGGTTAATAGAACGGATAATCGGTTGGACAATAAAAAAGAATGTTGTTTAATCCAAAAAGAGGTGATAAAGATGAAACAAATAAGAGAGATCGCCGAAGTCTTTAAGATGATTTTGGCTTTGAAATCATATCCGGTTGGCGTGAAATTTTGCCCAAACGCCGAGGAGTTAAAATCCGGTAAGATACCGATTGAAAAACTGACCTTTTGCCAGATGGTGAAATTAGCCAGCCAGGGCAAATGGCAACTCGCCTGTCCCAAAGACCAGATGGGTTGTTTTACTGCCCAATTAATCTTTGGTTTCCGACCGCAAACCGAAAAGGATATTGAACACCACATGAAGCAATTTACCGATAATCGGGAGATTGCCGAAAAAATAATTGCCGTCAAACCGAAATTGAAATTAGGTGAAATTGCAGGGATTCGGGTCGGACCATTAGAAAATCTTGAGCCGGATTTGGTAATCCTGATTGTGGATAGTGGTCAGGCGCTACCCTTGATTGAGGCTTATGCTACTGCCACTGGTAAGGACCTTTTGTTCCGGAATGGGGTGAGTTCTGCCTTATGTTCTTATGGTGCGGTTGTCTCCTTTCAAACCCAGCAACCGAACCTGTCAATTCCCTGCTTCGGCGCTAAAAGATATGGACTATTCCAAGACAATGAACTGATTTTCACTATTCCTATTGAACGAGCGAAGATAATTAAGGAGAAATTATTGGAATTGGAAAAGACCGATAGACTACACTTGCCCATCGTGCAAGGCTATCTTTCCCCGACCAAGCCGGTTGATTATTTATTAAAGGGTTGAAATGTGCCAATAATGCGGAAAGACTGGTTTATGTCTGGTAGCCATCACAGTCTTTTGGTGGTGTTTTAAGAAAATAAAAAGTTATTATCAAAAGTCAGACGGAACAGAGGAGATAGGTCTGATGGTCGGTTGGTCAACCAAAAGACTATGCGACCAATTATTATTTCTCCGGATGACAGGGACAGGGAGACTCCATAATCTCAAATTGGGTATTTAATTGGCGTTCAATAGAGCATTTCTGCTCGTTGCATAAGTCAATCGCTTTTTGGATTATTGTTGTATCACAACTACATGCCTTTGCCTTTATATCTTCCAATAAAATCTTATGAGATTGGTTAACTCTTAAAGTCTTCGCAAGTAAATTCCTTTCCTCCTCTTGCGTAAGGGAGCGGGAGCAAAGAATTGCCTCCGCCACCTCACCAATCATCGCCCTTAATAAATCGCCAGCCACTTTATTATGTCGCGAAAAAAACCACCGCAGTTCGTTCGCCCTCCGGTCGGCAAAGACCAGATGGAGTTCTGCATTCTTTACTTTGTCAAAGGTAAAGGTGTGGTGGACTTTCTCTACCCATCGTTTAACCGGATATAAGGGAGTGCCCGGCATACTGCGGGTAGAGAAGGATAATGTTGTCCAGCCAAGAAGAATCACTGATAATATTACCGCTATCGCCCTTGCGGATACCGGTAGCGAGGAGAATATGTCAATTAGCGAAAGCCGTCTTCCCTTCTTCTTTTCCTCCGCCGTCATCCTTACCATCCGCAAAAAGGCAGAGGTAACCACTTCGGGTGCGGGCTCAGGTTTCGGTAGGTCTTTAATCGCCATCGTCAGACGCAAAAGGGGTTCTAATTCCGAAGAAAATTGGGGATATTCTTTCAAGGAATCCTCAATACTCCTCCCCTTCTCAATCTCCGATAATAATTTATC
>JBBIHO010000116.1:0-6091 GCA_037446935.1 Caldifarciminota bacterium
CAGATATGGATGGTATCAGCCGGACCGGGATGCCCGCTCACCGCAATTGAGGCCTCCATATCATATACATTGCCGGAGCCGACATTAATCTCATCCAGGGTTGAAACTGATGTCGGAATTGCCTGCGGACGCCGATTAGCATTCAGTGTATCCCAGGCAACAAAGGTGATTTTACACAAGCCAGTAGGTCGTGGCGGCTCATCATCAGAATATTCCGCCCAGGAAGATACCGTATAAGCCATCGGACTGCTTCCGTCCGAAGGACTAATAACAGTGGATGTGGAATATACACGATTCAATGGGTCATCCCATAATTGGTATGCACCAATCGTAACCACTAAGAATATCAATAAAGAAAATCCCCCTTTCTTTACTTTAATCATCTCTCTTTATGGCTATTATTTCATAGAATATAGATTGAAATTTACCCTCTATGAAAGCCATAGATAATTATAACTAAGTTTCCAAAATCGTCAATAGTCCATTAATCCTATTTTCGGCACCAAACCGGGATAAAGATGAGTCTTTTTCTATGTTGACTTTTCGGATTTTATTGGTTATCATAATTTTATGAAGGAACGAATACCGGATAAGATTAGGAATATTGGCTTCTTTGGCCATTCGGGTTGCGGAAAGACAACCCTCGCCGATACCCTGATTTTTCTCTTGGGGACAAATCCCCGACTCGGAAGGGTTGATGAGGGAACCTCCTTCTTTGATTACGACGAAGACGAAATTGCCCGTAAGATAAGCATCAATCTCGCGTGCGCTTTCGGAGAATATAAGGACTTCTATTTCAATCTGATTGATACCCCGGGTTATGCAGACTTTTTAGGTGAGGTCCTCTCTGGAATTCGGGCTTGTGATTCCGCCTGCGTTGTTATTGATGCGACATCAGGGATTGAAGTTGGAACGGAGATTTGCCTCCGTTATTTAGCTGCGGAAGAGAAGCCGACATTCTTCTTTATTAATAAGTTAAAGAAACCCCATTCAGACTTCTTTAAGGTTCTGGAAGAATTGGTAAAGATGCTCGGCACAAAGGCATTCCCTCTATTTTTGCCAATTGGTAAAGAAGTGAACTTCAAGGGAGTGGTATCCCTCTTAGAAGAGAAGGGTTATATTTATGAGGGAGGGAAGAGAGAGGAGGTTTCAATTGCGGAATGCGGGATAGAGCCTGGGGAAGTGGCGAAGTATAAGGAGAAGATCATTGAAGCCCTTTGTGATATTGATGAGAATATTATGAATAAGTATTTGGAAGGCGGGGAAATAACAAAGGAAGAGATTATTACCGGACTAAAGGTCGGGATAGAAAGGAGGGAGATTTTACCGATTTTAGCTGGTGATGCCTATGATAATATCGGAGTTGATTTGGTCTTAGATTTTGCCATCCAATTCCTCCCCTCTCCCATAGCGGTCGGAATAAGGACAACTGATAAGAAGATTCCGGTATTGCCCGATGGTCCGCCCTTGCTCTTTATCTTCAAGACCGTCTCCGAATTGCACATCGGGGATTTAAATTATTGTAAGGTTCTTGCCGGAAAGGTAGAATCTGGCACCTCTCTAATAAATATGAGGACGGGCAGAGAGGAGAAGATAAATCAGATATATTATATAAAGGGAAAGGAGAGGGAAGAGGTTGGTATTTTAAGAACCGGGGAGATTGGGGCATTGGTGAAATTGAAGGAGACGAAGACCTCGGATACCCTATCGGCACCAAACTTAAATATAAAATTGCCGCCGATAAACTTTCCCGAGCCTTCAATCTCAATTGCCATTGTGCCAAAGACCCGTGGCGACGAGGAGAAGGTTTCTAATGGCCTCCATCGGCTCCACGACGAAGACCCGACTTTTAACTTCTATTATGCGGCGGAGTTAAAACAACAGATCATCTCCGGGTTAGGGGAACTCCATTTGGATATTATCTTGGGAAGGTTAAAGCGGAAGTTTGATGTGGTGGTTGAGACCCAGAGGCCGAAGATTCCTTATCGGGAGACAATCACTAAGACCAGTTCCGCACAGGGAAAGTATAAGAAACAGACAGGTGGTCGGGGACAATACGGTGATGTCTGGCTCCGGATTGAACCCCTACCACGCGGAAAGGGCTTTGAATTTGAAAATGCGATTTATGGTGGAGCAATCCCCGCAAAATATATCCCCTCCATAGAAAAAGGGGCAAAGGAGGCAATTGAGCAAGGATTTCTGGCAAACTATCCAATGGTTGATTTGAAGGTTACGGTATTTGATGGCAGTTTTCATCCGGTAGATTCCTCGGATATCGCCTTTAAGATTGCCGCGGTTCTCTCTTTCCGGAACGCCTGTGAAAAGGCGGGTGTTATTCTCTTAGAACCGATAATGGAGATGACAGTTACCTGTCCGGAGCAATTCCTGGGAGATACGGTGGGAGACCTGAATGCCCGTCGGGCCAGAATCTTGGGAATTGAAAGGGAGGGAGCATTGCAGGTGATTAAGGCATATTGCCCCCTGGCAGAATTATATAAATATTCCACCACCCTCCGTTCAATAACCCAAGGCAGAGGTTATTTCACAATGAAATTTGCCTTCTATGAAGAGGTTCCAAAAGAGATTAGCGCCAAAATAATAGAGGAGGCGAAGAAGGAAAAGAAGGAGTAAAGATAGAAAATCTTCTTCGCATAAAAGTTAATAGTGGATAGTAAATATATGTCAGTTGCCTTAAAGTTAGCGAAAAGGGGGAGATTTTTCACTTCCCCCAATCCTTTGTGCGGGGCGGTGATTGTCAAAAAGGGAAAGATCATTGGAAAGGGATTCCATAAAAGATTTGGTGGAAAACATGCGGAAATCTCTGCAATTGAAGGTGTCCAAAATAAGAGAGAATTAAAAGGCGCCACCCTTTACTGTAACTTAGAGCCCTGTTCCCATTATGGCAAGACCCCGCCTTGCACCGAAAGGATTATCAAAGAGGGGATTTCTGAGGTAGTGATTGCCCAAAGAGACCCAAATCCACTCGTTAAAGGTATAGAAGAATTAAAAGCGGCCGGAATTAAGGTTAGAACTGGTATTATGGAAAAAGAGGCAAAGGAATTGAACGAGTGGTTCATAAAATATATTAAGAAGAAGATTCCCTATGTCACCGTGAAGGTGGCAGCAACCCTTGACGGTAAGATTGCGGACAGTGGCGGAGAATCAAAATGGATTACAAGCAAACAAGCAAGAGATTCCGCTAATCTTTTACGGTGTGAGCAAGACTGCGTGATTGTTGGAATAGATACAATTCTGAAAGATGACCCAAAATTGACTTGCCGTTCAAAGAAGAAGGAAGTGAAAAGGGTAATTTTGGATACCAGCCTTCGGATAAATCTGAAAAGCAGACTCTTTTCTGAACCCGGGGAGATAATAATATTCACCGGAATGTCTGCGAGTGACAAAAAAAGGAGAAGGAGATTGGAAGAGATGGGAGTTAGGGTCATTCCCGTTCAAGAGGAGAAAGGTCTCCTCTCCTGGAGAGATATCTTAAGAAAACTTTACCAACTCGGAGTAGCCAAGGTCCTAATTGAAGGCGGGGCAAGGGTCATCTCATCCGCATTAAAAGAGGGTATTGTTGACAAATTCCTCATCTTCTTCTCACCAAAGATCTTAGGGAAGGGTATCTCTTTCTCTTGCCGCCTCTCCCTGCCTTTAAGGAAATCAATTAAATTAAAGGATACCTCTTTAAGGAAAATCGGTGAGGATTTTCTCTTCACTGGCTATGTTCACCGGTATTATTGAAGATATTGGAAAGGTAACCGATATCACCCTCCGTTCCGGGAATAAAATCTTAACGATAAAGACTTCTCTTAAAGATTTAAAGGAGAGTGATTCAATTGCGATAGAAGGTGTCTGTCTCACGGTTATCGGAATAAAAGATGATACCTTTAAGGTGGAGGTAACAAAGGAGACCCTGAAACAGACAACCCTTAAATTCCTAAAGCGGGGAGATTTTTGTAACTTAGAAAGGGCAATTCCGGCACAAGGTCGCCTCCACGGGCATTTTATCCTCGGGCATATTGATGAGATAGGTAGAATAATTAAGATTACAAGGTCAGGGAGGAATTTCATATTTGAGATAAGGGTAAGTGATAAAAATCTGCCACTCCTTGTTGAAAAGGGTTCAATCGCCGTCTCTGGAATAAGTCTCACTATCCAGAGAAGCAAGGGTTCTATCTTCTCAACCGTGATAATCCCTTTCACCTATGAGAACACTACTCTGAAATATAAACGGCAAGGGAGTGAGGTGAATATTGAGTATGATATCCTATGTAAGTATGCCTTAAAGTTATAACCTTAAAGGATGATAATAAAAGAGATAAAGGTGAAGCAGGTTCTCACTAAATCTGGTATTGGGGATATGGAATATTCTCTCAATCCTTATGTTGGCTGTGGCCATCGCTGTATCTATTGTTATGCGGACTTTATCGGTCGCTGGCGGGATGTGCTTCCCTGGGGAGAGAGAGTTGAGGTGAAGGTCAATTTATTGGAGAGATTAAAGGAAGAGACAAGGAGGAAGAGAAGAGGAAGGGTTTGTATCGGAACCGTTTGTGACCCATACCAACCGATTGAGGAAAAATATGAATTGACCCGCCAGGCAATTGAAATCTTAAAGGCTTCACTCTTCCCTATCCATATCCTGACAAAGTCTTCCCTCTGCCTCCGGGATTTAGACATTATGCGTGGTTATAGAGATATTGAGGTTGAGATGACCCTAACAACCCTTGATGACCGAATAAGGAAAATCTTTGAACCATTTGCTCCTTCAATTGAAGAGAGGATTAACTCCTTAAAAAGATTGAGAGAGGCGGGGATTAAAACGACACTCTTTTTTGGTCCAATTCTCCCCTATCTCTCAGACCGGGAAGAGGTTATAAAAGGGATTTTTCGTTTGGCGGAGGAGTTGGAAGTGGCAGAGGTATTGGTTGATAGACTGAACTATCTAAACAAAAAACTGCCAAAGATTTGCGAAGCCCTGCGTGACTTCCCGGAGGCGATTAAATATTATGAGGAAATAAAGAGAGATTACGAGGGATATTCCGCCGAACTGCGACAAAAGGTGATAGCACTTGCCATTCCATTTTCTGTCCCGGTGAGGGTTATCTTTTAGATGAGAAGAGCGGTCTTAGATTTGATTAGAATTTTACCCTCTCCTTTTCTGCTTTCAATCGTTATTGGGAATACTCTTGACCAGAAGGTCTTTTCTTACATAAACTCTTCCTTGAAATGTAAAGGTCTTGATTATATAAGTAGCGGAACCGAGGCCCTATCTTCCAACTCTTCCCTTTTCACCTCCCATTCTATCCTTCTCTATACCGGTAATAAAAAGGAGGTAGTCACCGGGAGGCTTGCTCTTATCTCTACCGGTTCTTCGGGTATTTTGGCGGTGGCAATTAAGACAATCGTTAATCGCCAGCGACCCAATAGCAAGCGTCCCCGTTGGGATTCTTCCTTCCCTTCCGGTCATGCAACCCAGTTTAGTGCCTTGATGACAATCTATGGTAGTAAATATCCGAAATTGAAAATTCCCCTATATACCTTCTCTTTTCTTGTCGGATTTGCCCGAGTCTATTCCGGTGAGCATTATCCCTCGGATGTGATTGCCGGATGGCTATTGGGCTATTTAACCGGAAGGATATTTCTCAGATATGAGAAGAAGTTGGAGAGGTTCTTAAACATACCCTATGAGCAGAAAGTGCGGTAAAATACCGTTCCCATCGTGGGAAGCGTAGCGCCCGACAAAAATAAAGTAGATTTTTCTTTATTTCTCCCAAAAATCTACTACCCTTTCTTTATCACTCTATAACCTCTCTGGCGGGAAGGTTTTATCCTTTAGCATCTCTGCTCCAAAAGGAACTTCCCGTCATCAAAGAGACCTTTCCTTCTTACCTTCGGGAATCTATATCTTAAAAGCCGATTTAGAAGGAAGGAGTATAACTAAAAGTGCATTGTTTTGAAGTAAGAAGATGAGAAAAAGAATAACTTTATTTTCTTATCTTTCCCCTCGGTTGCCTTTGATGGCACAAACTACCTTGTTGTCGGGGAAGATGACCGGAGTGATGCCTTTCGTATTTATGGGCGCGGGTGA
>JBBIHO010000117.1:0-5996 GCA_037446935.1 Caldifarciminota bacterium
ATGAAAAGCGGGGTATTGACAAGAGGGGTTCTTGGGGATAATATATGATATGCGAACGGTTGCGGTTATCTTAATCATCATACTTCTTACTATTTTAATTTACGGCTTCTTTGAATATCGGAAATATGCGGCGGTAATAGAAAGAAGCGAAGCTGAAATAAGGATACGCGAGAAAGAGGTTGTAAGTCGCTATGAAGCTAAGTTAAAGGAACTGGAAGATGCATACTCCTCCCTTCTGAAAAAGGAGGTTAAATCCCCATCCCAAAAGAAGAGATTAGCGGAGTTGCAAGCGAAGATTAAGGAGATGAAAGAGGTTATTGCCCGATGGCAAGAGACTGATATCCCGGATGAGAGAAATCGTCTTTATCGGATGTGTGTGGAGATTTATGGAAACGCCCGCGGCATCTGCGAATCGTTGAAGGAAAGGAGATGAAGCCTTTAATATGTGCCTAACGATTCCGGTTCAGGTGAAGGAGGTTATTGATGAGAGTCGGGCATTGGTCAAAAGAGGGGAGGAGGAATTTCCGGTTGATATCCGTTTCATTCCGCAGGTTGCAAAGGATGACTGGCTTCTTTGTATCTCCGGGGTCGCCCTCAAAAGGATTGCGGAAGAAGATGCCCAGGAGATCTTAGATTTTCTCCAATATGCCACGCTCACCGACCCGAGGCGGGTCTCCCAAAGATTCACGGAGATCATCCGCGAGTCAAAGTTTCGTCCCCTCACCAGGGAGGAGATAATATATCTCTTAAATACCGAAGGTTATGAAGAGGAGGCGCTCCTCTCCGAAGGCGCGCTCGTTCGGAAGGTGAATATTAAGGATTTCATCTGTATCCACGGCGTTGTGGAGTTCTCCAATCACTGCGCAAACGATTGCCTCTACTGCGGTTTGCGCGCACAGAATAAGAATCTTCAAAGATATCGGATGACAAAGGAGGAGATTATTGAAACGGTTGTTAGGATTGTAGAGGAGAAGGGATATAAACTGATTCTTTTGCAATCCGGCGAGGATGCCTTCTATTCCGCAGAGACCATCGCGGAAATCATTCGGGAGATAAAGTCAAGGGTTCGCGTCTTCCTATTTTTGAGTTGTGGCGAGAGGGGTGAAGGGTTTTATGCCACCGCTCGTCGGGCAGGTGCCTCCGGAGTCCTTTTAAGATTTGAGACATCAAATCCCGTCCTCTTCCAAAGACTCCATCCCAATGGGAAATCGCTTACCAATCGGTTGGCACATCTCGCATTCTTGCGCGAGATGGGTTATTTTATTGCCACGGGATTTTTGATTGGACTACCCGGTCAGACAATTGAGGATATCGCCTTTGATATAATGACTCTCCTTGCGCTCACACCGGAGATGGTTTCAGTCGGTCCTTTTATCCCTTCCGAGGATACACCATTGGCAAAAGAGAAGGTAGCGACCTTAAACTTGGTCTTAAAGGTTATTGCCATACTCCGCCTCCAGCATAAGAAGGTTCGGATTCCTGTCGCCACCTCCTTAGAGACATTAGATCCTGAAGGGAGAAAGCGGGCGCTCCAATCCGGGGCTAATGCCTTAATGTTCATCCTAACCCCAGAGAAATACCGCTCCCTTTATTCACTCTATCCCCGGAAAAACCTTCCCGGAGAGGAAATCTGGGAAAGGTATGGACTTTTCAAGTATGAGAAGGCTTATGATATGCTTGAGGAGAGGTTAGCGAGGGAGCTTTAAGCGATGAGAGAAGAGATAAGGGAGATTGTTGACCCCGAAAGGTTTGCGGAGGTCTTAAAAAGGCGGAGGGTCACAAGAGAGGAGGTGGCGGAGATTTTAGCAAAGGCAAGCGAGTTGGAAGGTCTTTCGTTAAAAGAGGTGGGGAGACTTCTTTTAATTGAAGACCCCGAACTAACTTCCGCCCTCTTTGCCACCGCAGGTAAGATCAAGAGGGAAATTTATGGCGAGAGGCTCGTTCTTTTTGCCCCGCTTTATCTTTCCAATTATTGCACCAATGACTGTCTCTATTGCGGATTTCGCAAAAGTAATAATCGTCCGCGCCGGAAATTGACAATGGATGAGATTAAGGCGGAGGTAGAAATCTTAGAAGATATGGGGCACAAACGGATTCTTTTAGAATGTGGCGAAGACCCAAAGAATAATCCGATTGACTATGTGGTGAAGGCAATTGAGACGATTTATCAAACAAAGAAGGGCAGGGGTGAGATCAGAAGGGTGAATGTGAATATTTCCGCAACCACCGTTGAGAATTATCGGAGGTTAAAGGAGGTAGGGATTGGGACATATCAGTTGTTCCAGGAGACCTATCATAGAGAGACTTATGAGAGACTGCATAATGGACCGAAAGGTAATTTTGAGAGGCAACTCTTTGCCCACAACCGTGCCTTTGCCGGAGGGATTGATGATGTCGGTTTAGGGGTTCTCTTTGGATTGTATGACTATCGTTTTGAGGTCTTAGGGCTTGTCTCCCATTCTCAGTACTTAGAGAAGAGATTTGGTGTTGGACCCCACACGATTTCGTTTCCCCGTTTCCGACCAGCCGAAGGTGTTTTCTTCCAACCCCCTTATCCGGTATCAGAAGAAGAACTCTTAAAGATTATCGCCATTGTGAGAATTGCCGTTCCCTATACCGGGATGATAATCTCAACCCGGGAGCGGATGGAGATTCGCGAGAAGGCTTTTGAGATTGGTATCTCGCAGACGAGTGCCGGTTCCCGCACGACACCCGGTGGTTATAGTGCGCAGGAGGAATTATCCCAGTTTGAGATCTCCGATAAGAGGAGACTGGATGAAGTGATAAAGGGGATGCTTAAGAAGAGATTTATACCCAGTTTCTGCACCGCCTGCTACCGTTCGCAAAGGACCGGAAGCAAATTTATGAAATTGGCGAAACCGGGAAAGATCCAAACCCTCTGCGGACCGAATGGTCTCTTAACCTTTAAGGAGTATTTAGAAGATTATGCCTCACCAGAGGTTAAGGAGTTGGGAGAGGAGGTCTTGCGGTTCCATTTGCAAGGGATTGATTCCGGATTCCGCGAAAAGACTGCGGAGGCTTTATTAAGGATTCAGAAGGGGGAGAGGGATATCTATTTTTAAGTGGATAAAATACTCGTCTTAGATTTTGGTTCTCAATATACACAACTGATTGCCCGGCGGGTTCGGGAGTTAGGGGTATATTGTGAAATTGCCAAAGGCACGCTTAGCCTTGATAAGATAACCGAGATGAAACCAAAGGGGATAATCCTTTCCGGAGGACCAGCGAGTGTGCGCATCAAAACGAGGCCCGAGCCAGCAAAGGGAATCTTTTCATTGGATATTCCAATCCTTGGCATATGCTACGGTATGCAAATTATCGCCGATTTATTTCAGGGCAAGTTGCAGTTTGGCCGGGAGGGAGAAGGAAGGGAGTATGGTCCAGCGGTCTTAACCATCCGGCGCCGGGGGCCTCTCTTCCATTCTCTTCCTAAGAGGTTTCGGGTCTGGATGAGCCATGGTGATACGGTGGTGAAACTGCCACCGAATTTTATCTCCCTGGCGGAAACCGAGAGAATAAGGATTGCCGCCTTTTCTCATAAGAGGTTGCCAATCTACGGTGTCCAGTTTCATCCGGAGGTCTATCATACGGAAAAGGGAAAGGAGATCTTTGCTAATTTCCTATTTAAGGTCTGCGGCTGTTTGCGGGAGTGGACGATGAAAAATTTCCTCGTCACTAAGATAAAGGAGATTCGGGAAGAGGTTGGTAAAAAGAAAGTTCTCTGCGCAGTCTCTGGGGGCGTTGATTCAACCGTCTTGGCATTTATTCTTGCGGCGGCGGTTGGTGAGAATCTCCACTGCTTCTTTGTTGATAACGGACTTTTAAGGAAGGGGGAGAAGGAAGAGGTGCTTGTGAATTTGGGAGAAGTCCTGCCGATTAGATTCATTTCCGCCAGGGCAAGATTTCTCAGACGGTTAAAAGGGATTACAGATCCTGAGGAAAAGCGGCGGGTGATTGGCGAGGAGTTTATAAGGATATTTGAAGAGGTTGGGCAAGAGATTGATTACTTGGCACAGGGGACACTTTATCCGGATGTGATTGAGAGCCGTTCCTATTATGGCGGACCATCAGCAAAGATAAAGACCCATCATAATGTCGGCGGTTTACCTAAGGATATGAAGTTCAAGTTGATTGAGCCATTGAAGGAGTTGTTTAAGGATGAGGTCCGAAGATTGGGCTCTCTCTTAGGGGTGCCGAAAGAGATTCTTGCCCGCCATCCCTTTCCAGGTCCAGGGTTAGCGGTAAGAGTCTTAGGAGAGGTGACAAAAGAGAAGTTAGATATTTTACGGGCCGCGGATGAGATCTTAATCGAAGAGTTAAAGAGGTCGGGTTTTTACAAGAAGACATGGCAGGCATTTTCGGTTCTTTTACCGGTAAGGACCGTGGGCGTGATGGGTGATGAGCGGAGTTATGAAAGGGTGGTCGCCTTGCGCGTTGTCACATCACGAGATGGGATGACGGCTGACTGGGCAAAATTACCCTATTCGTTACTCTCAAGGATTTCCGGCCGGATAATTAATGAAGTGCGGGGGGTCAATCGGGTCGTTTATGATTTGAGCACAAAACCACCGGCAACAATTGAATGGGAATAACTTGACTTATCTTTTGGGTTGTGTTATTATAATGTAGATAATGCGGTTTTATTTTGCACGGGCGGATTATAAATCCTCATCGGTTGTTATTCTGGGCATCCCCTATGATCAGACATCCTCCTTTATTCCCGGTTCACGATTTGCCCCCGGAAATATCCGAATCGGCGCCGAGAATATTGAAAACTATAGTCCCTACCAGAAGCGAGCGCTTCCCGAACTCGCTATCTACGATGCGGGCGATTTAATACCCGATTGCCCATCCGATGAATTCTTTATTAAGGTAGAAAGAAAGATTAACTCCTTTCTCAGTAAAAAAAAGAAGGTCGTTAGTTTAGGTGGTGAGCATACGATAACCTTCCCTTGTGTCAGGGCATATAAAAGATTTTATCCTGACCTTTGTCTACTCCATTTGGATGCCCACGCTGATCTGCGTGACGAATACTTAGGAGAGAAGTTGTGTCATGCAACAGTCATCCGCCGGGTGAGCGAGATTGTTGGCAAGAATAACCTCTTCTCCTTAGGTATTCGTTCGCTTACGGAAGAGTGCCTGCAAGTTGCAAAAAATCTATATCTCTTTAAGGTCTTAGAGCCACTCGCATCAATTAAGAAGAGATTAGGGAAGCGCCCGATTTATCTAACCCTTGATTGTGATGTCCTTGATGGTGGTCTCTTTCCCGCAGTCTCAACCCCGGAACCCGCTGGCATATCCTTTGGGGAACTGATTCAAACCCTTTCCGAACTTTCCAAACTTCATCTCGTTGGCGCCGATATTGTGGAATATAATCCCCTATCTTGTTCCCCTCTCGCCTATGCCAGTTCCGTTGCCCTTATTTTACGTGAGGTGATTCTTGCCCTCATCAAATAAAACCACCAATGCATAAAAGCGGTCATAATACGAGGAGGTAATTATATAATGTGTTGTAATGCTTGTGTGCGTTACGAACTTTGCGCAGTCAAGAAAGAACTGCGCGACGATTGTTGCCCCCAGTGCCGCTACTTTGACTCCTGTATGGAGATAACGAAAGAGGAGAAACGAAAGGATAAATTTGTCTCCACCAAGAAGCGATATAACCGGAGGTGAAAAATGTGCTGCGATATATGCCCCTATTATGAAGATTGCGAGGAGTTAGGAAAGATTAAAAGGAATTGCTGCCCAGATTGCCCGGATTTTGAAGAGTGTATGGGCAAGGAGGTGGAGGAAGTGGAAGTAGACCCTGAGGCAGAAGTAGAATAATTCTTTTTGCGTAGTCCGCTCGTTGGAAGCGGTTCCTCCCCTCCTGCACGATGTGAACGAGTGGATTAAGATTTAACCAAGTGGCAAAATAAAAAGGCGGGAGGAAATCTCCTCCCGCCTCTGTTCTTGGGAATTATCACCGGAGTAGG
>JBBIHO010000118.1:0-5981 GCA_037446935.1 Caldifarciminota bacterium
CGGGAATTGAAGGAAGAGATAGCAAAACTACGCGAGGCAATCACAAAAAGGCAGGAATGGCAAAAGATTCTCCAAGCGATGAAACTGACCGGCGAAGAACTGAAAAGGATGCTTGAAAGGTCAATTGAACTCTTAAAACGATTGCAGGAAGAGGCAAAACTTGCCGAACTGGAAAAGAGATTGGCGGAGATTGAAAAGGAACAGAAGAAGATTGAAGAAGCGATTAATAACTTAGAAAGGGAGAAATTATTGGCAAGGGAAAAGGAGATTGCCACCGCACTAAAATCCTGGGAAAAGGAACTCTTGGCATTAAACCTCTCCGAAAAGGAGTTTCAAAAAGAGATGGCAAAGATAAAGGAGGAATTGGCAAAAGAACCATTCTCCGAGATGGCGGAAAGAATAAAAGAGAAGATGTCCGCCGGAAGAATGGGTGAAGCGAAGAAATCAGCGGAGGACCTCCGGAAAAGACTCGCAAAGATGCGTCAACAGTTAAAAGAACTCTCCCAGGGGATGAAGAAAAGACGGGAGCAGGAATTTATTGAGAAACTACAAGGGTATGCCCTCACTCTCTGTGTAATTGCCGAATATTGCAAAGAATTAGAAAGGGAGATAAAGACCAGAAAGGATGAAAAGGAGTTGATTCTTAGAAGTCGCGGCATTTCCGAAGGGGTGAAACAGATCGCAGATAGTATCATCGCCCTTTCCCAACGATATATGCAAATCTCGCCCCGTCTGGCAAACGATTTATTTAAGGCAATCTCGGCCTTAGAAGAGGGAGGTAACTTCTTATTTGAGAAGAATTATCACGGAGGCGAAAGTAAGATTTCCGAGGCAAAGGTCGGGATAAATAATACAATTAAGAATATCCTCTTCCTCCTCACCCTCTCCCAGAAGGGTGGAACGGCGGGTGGAATGGAGAATTTCCTCTCCGCCTTATCCCAGGGACTTAAAGAGATGGCAGAGATTCTCTCGGAGATGGGTGGCATTCCAATTCCCCTCCCTTCTCCCCTATCCGGCGAACAACTCGCTAATATCCAGCGTCTCTTGGGCAGACACCGTTCCCTAAGGGAACAGTTAGAAGAGATGATGAAAGGACTCTCCGATAAACCAGGTCTCACATCCGCAATGGAAGGGGTGATTGAAGAGATGAAAAAGATTGAAGAGGATCTGGAGAAATTAAATATCACAAGGGAATTGGTGCAAAGGGAAGAGAGGGTCTTCCAGAGACTTTTGGATGTGGAAAGGAGTATCAGAAAAAGAGAGGCGGAAGAGAAAAGGGAAAGGGAAGTGGGCAAGGAATTTCAGATTGAGAGAATTCCGGTCCTACCCAAGGATCTGGGCGAAAGGAAGAAACTCCTTCAAGAGGAACTCTTAAAGGCATTGCAGGAGAACTACCCAAGAGAATATTACCGCCTGATTAAGGCATACTTTGACGCCTTGCTTTATGAATGAGCTGGAATTCTTGACTTTCCGAAATCTTGCTCTCTATTATGGAAGGTAGAGGCAGTGGATAAAATTGATCGGCGGATTGAAAATTTGCATAAAGGGAATGTTGACGAACGGTTTGAAGCATTACACAGGGAGATGAATGAACGATTTGAGGGTATCCTTAAGGTCCTAACCGAGACGAGCAAGACCCAGGAGAGAGGAGTAAAATGAAAGAAGAGATAAAAAGGAGTGCCAAGGCAATATCGGCTATCTTACTAATCTCATCTCTTCTTTTTGCTGGTTTGCAAGATATTAACCGGGCAAGGCAGTTAGAAAGGGAAGGGAAATATCAAGAGGCAATCAGTTTATACCTGAAAGATAGGAAAGAGAAGAAGGATGAGAAGATTTATGCCCAGGAACT
Organism: Caldifarciminota bacterium; assembly: GCA_037446935.1. GTDB lineage: Bacteria > Hydrothermota > Tepidihabitantia > Tepidihabitantales > JBDRVQ01 > JBBIHO01. The sequence continues at coordinate 1,850 of JBBIHO010000118.1, forward strand.
ATTCCGTTTATATCTCCATCTGAAAAATATCAAGTCGGCAAGAAAGGAACTGAAAAAGATTCCTGTGAAAGAATGGCAACCTTTGGCGAAATTCTGCGAAGAGAAGGGTCTGATCAATCTCGCCAAGGAGATTTATCAGGAGTTGGAAAGATCCGGAACTCCCCAACCCCTCCCCCTTGATGAACTTTACTATAATCAAGCAAAGCCCTACCTAAAGGAAGGTAAGATTAAAGAGGCGATAAAGGAGATTGCCTCCCTTCCCCGGGAGACCGAAAAGAAGTTTTATTATCTTGCCAAATTCTTCTTCTTAGCTGAGGAGTTTGACTCCGCCCTCAAATATACCTTTGAACTTGCGCGCCGCTTCCCAAAGAGTGATTTGCGAAATTCCCTTTACGAGTTAAACCTTTTAGCCACCACCGTTGAAGATATAAAACCCCTCATCCGTGCTTATCTTCATATTGAAAGCGGAGAGAATAAAAAGGCAGAAGAAGTGTTAAAGAAGATAGATATGCCCTATGCCAAAGTCCTTCTTGCTCAAATATATTTTGCAGAGAAGAAGACCGAATTAGCAATAAAATTATTAGAAGAGACGATTTATAAGGATACGACCGGTTTCTTTGCCAGCAAGGCATTATTAGATTTGGCAAAAATTTACCAGGCGATAAACGATGAACAGAGGGCGATGGTCATCTTAGAAGAACTGATAACGCGTTATCCCTCATCTCCTTTTGCCCCCATCGCCCGTAGTTTATTAAAACCTGAAAAGCGGGGTGGTGTTCACTAATCTTCTTATTCATCCTCTCCGATAACGATAGATTATCAGACGGACAATTGCCGAAAAGAGAAAAAGGGGGTAGAAAATTCCTCCTTTCTTATATTTCTTAAAATACCGATACATACCCTTATGCTGTTCAAAAATCATCTTCTCCCAGAGAAGTTTCGTCGCGGCACCCCTTCTATGAATCACCTCCGAATGAGGAAAATAGACCACCTTTAATCCCTTATCCTTCACTCGCTTCAAGAAATCAACATCATTATAATAGATTGGGAACTCTTGATTAAAGAGCCCGACCTTTTCAAATACCTCCCGGCGCAAAAGGAGGGCGGAAGCCATTGGCTGAGGGACTTCTTGGATCTTTGAGTAGTCAAAATACCCCATTCGCCACCGCCCAAATATCGGGCTTTTTGGTAAGAGTCGGGATAAACCGGTAATCTCCCAGAGAAGAATCTGATAATCGGGAAATTCCCTGATTGAATCTTGAATTGAGCCATCAGGATTTAAAATCTTTGGCGCAAGAACCGAAACGAAAGGATTCTCCTCCATAAAACTTATCATTCGCTCAATGGTATTTTCCGGCAAGACTGTATCGGGATTGAGAAGAAATATATATTTACCCCGGCTATTCTTTATCCCCTGATTATTTGCCTCCGCATAACCCAGATTAGACTTATTAACAAATACCTTCGCCTTCGGAAATCTTTCTCTCACAATCTCAGGAATCCGCCACCCTGAACTATTATCAACCACTATCACCTCATAATCTTCTCTTTTCGGAATACTATTTAGACAATCCCTTAGATAAGACTCACTCCGATAGGTGACAATTATGATTGAGAGTCGTTTCTCTTCCATTCACTGCTGTCGTTGAAACGAGGGTTTCAATTAGCCGTTCTCTTGGCCAAAGGGCTAAGGAAGCGGTTCCGGTGGCACAAGCGACCGTTCACATCGTGCGGGAGTGAAGCGACCGCTCACATCGTGCGGGAGTGAAGCGACCGATAATATTCAAGCATTTCCCGAAGCGTCTCCCTTATATCCCGCTTTGGTCGCCAGGTGGTCCTAAGAAAGAATTTCTCGGGGTCCCCTGAGAGATAAGTTATATCCTGTGGCCTTTGCCTCTCCTCTTTTAGTAAGATTTCAATCTTCTTTTCTGTCTGGGAGATTAGGAATTCAACACCTTCCCGAATTTTAATCGGTTTTCCGCAAGCGACATTATAAACCTCACCCCTTCTTCCGAGACGGAAAGCCATCTCATAAGCCACCACCACATCCCGCACATCTAAATAGTCCCGCTTCCCATCAATATTGCCCAATTCTAAGAAATTCTCCCCTCTCCCGCTTTCAATCTCCGCAATCCTTTTCGCACAATAGGGAAAGACGAAATCCTCCCGCTGTCCGATTCCGGTATGATTGAAAGGTCTCAGGATTACGACATCAACATCCGCTATCCGACAGAAAAGTCGGGCAGATTCTTCTGCACAGACCTTAGAGAGTCCATAAGGGCTCACCGGTTCTAAGGGAGAATCTTCCCTTATCGGTCTCTCCTCCTTCACCTTTCCATAGACATCGGAAGAAGAGATTATTAAAATCCGCGAAGAGAGGGCGAGTTCGCTAACCGCCCGCAGGAGGTTATAGGTACCGTTAAAATTGACGCGCATTGTCTCTTCCGGATGGGAGAAGGAGAAGGCGACCGAACTTATCGCCGCTAAGTGAAATATCCCATCCGGCTTTATATCACTTATTATCTTTTGCAACCTTTCATAATCTAATATGTCACAGTGATAGTATCTCACATCCGGAATCGGTTGGCTAACCGGTAAAAGATGTGACCCAAAAACTTCATAATCTCTCTCTTTAAGGTGAAGGGTTAAATAATGACCAACAAAACCTTCAATTCCGGTGATGAGAATCTTCATCGAAATCGGTCTAAACCCTTTCCCGCCAGTAGTCTAAGAGGTCCTTCAGTGTCTTTTCAATCGGAATCTCTGGTTTCCAACCCAATTCATTTTTAATCTTTGAGGCATCACCAACCAAGAGCATAACATCCGAAGGCCGTAGGCGCTTTGGGTCAACCTTAACTTCAATCTTCACCTTCGTGAGGGAAAGCACCTTTTCCAATATCTCCTGAATCTTATAACTTCGGCCACTGGCGATATTATAAACCTCTCCCGGCTTTCCTTTGGTGAGTGCCAAATAGTATGCCACGACCGTATCCCGCACATCGGTAAAGTCCCGAACCGCGGAAAGATTTCCCACATACAAAACTGGTTCCTTCTTTCCCTTTTCAATCTCTGCTACCTGCTTGCAGAAATTAGAAGTCACAAAGACATCGCCCCTTCTTGGTCCCTCGTGATTGAAGGCGCGGGTCCGAATAATCTTTAGACCGTAACTCATAAAATATTGATAGCCCAAAAGGTCCTGTGCCACCTTACTCACCCCATAGGGACTGAGCGGACGCAAGGGATTTGTCTCTTTAATTGGAATCTCTTCCGGCAAAACATATCCGTATTCTTCAGAAGAACCGGCAATCTGTATCCGACAATCTAAAGCCTCTGCCCTTACCGCCTCAAAGATATTCAACTCACCAATGATATTGGTCATTAAAGTCTCATGGGGTGCCACCCAAGACATTGGGACATAACTCTGCGCTGCCAGGTGAAATATGCCATCAGGCCTTATCTTCCTTATCACCTCCCGCACTGCCACCGGATCCCTCAGATCACATTCCAAAAGCGATAACTTAGGCAAAAGGTGCGCAATATTTTCCATCCGAGAACGCCAGCGGTAAATCCCAAAGACCTCATCCTTACCTAACCCCAATAAATATTCCGCTAAATGACTACCAACAAATCCGGTTATTCCGGTGATTAAGAGTTTCAAGATTCCTCCTATTTATACATCGGCATAAGGATACCACAGATGACAGAGAAGTCATTCTATGGTTTCTTCGCCGCTCGCTAATCTTGTGGCTTCTACGCCTTTTCAAACTTTCCGGCCTTTATGCAACGGGTGCAGACCCAAATCTTCTTCGTAACACCGGCAACCTTCGCCCGCACCCGTTGCAGATTAGGCTCAAATTTCCTTTTGGTGACATTATGGGCATGGCTAATATTATGCCCAACAATGCCAACCTTGCCACATATCTCGCAATGTTTCGCCATATATTCTCCTATTCCCAATTTTACCCAAATTTTCCCAACTGTCAATCATCCGCTGATTCAATTTTGGCAGTCACTATAAGCAAAATTCGTGCCACTCACATCGTGCGGGAGCAAAGTGACCGGATAAAAATTAAAGAGATTGGATTTAAGATTTTGGAAACATTTTGCCCAATTTTTTACTCTATATTTATAG
>JBBIHO010000119.1:0-1314 GCA_037446935.1 Caldifarciminota bacterium
ATAAGCCACCCGTAGCGAGAAGGGTTTGGAAGTTTAAGGGTTAAAAGGCTTCTCCTTCCCTTCTCGCAGTTCATCTCTCTTCACCCTTTCCCATTTCTCCTGCCACCAAAATTTACCTTTGATGGAAATTTATTATACAATAAAAAGATAAAAAGTCAAGGGCAAATTTCTTTTTTGATTACCATTTCCCGTCATATTCTCTCTCCATTTCTCAGTCTAATATATTATACAATAAAATTAAAAAAAGTCAAGGGTTCATTTCAGACTCTTTATCAATTCCCTTACCGCCCTTCCATTTTGGATGAGGAATCGGGTGCAGGAAACTGGCTGATTATCCAAGTGCCTTTGCCAGCCATCTTAAAAGGAGGCTTCCCTTGTCACCGCTCTGCGTCTTTACATTCTTATCAACCTCATATAACTCTTTAAGTCGCCTCGCAATCTCATCCCTTCGCCAGGGGATTGGTGCTCCTCTGCTGGCTTCTTCCGATTTTTCTCTTGAAAGCATCCGTAAGAGAAGACCGGTAATGTAGCCAATTATTACCTCCAACCTTTTGTATCCCAAGAGATTATTGAGGATGGTGAGTGCCTTCCTTCTCTCCTTATTCTCAAATGCTTTCGCCAGTTCATAAAGGGAGTATCTTTTTGTTGGCGAGACAACCTCATCCAAAATCTTGCAGGTTATCACCTTCTTATCCGTAAAGGTCTTAACCTTCTCATATTCCTGATAGACCTGGGTGTAATCTTCCCCGGCATATTCCAAGAGTAAAGTGAGGGCATCTTCATCAATTTGATAACCATCATCCCTTGCCTTCGCTCTTAACTCCTTTTTAATCGCCCAATCTTTACCCCGATAGAAGTTTTCTACGCAATTGCTCAAACCCCAATTTTTTATCAACCGCTCCGCCTCGCGCGACCAGACCCATTTCACAATGACCACACTTGGGCTATCTTTCATTCTTGCGAGACGCCGGAATAGAGGAAGGATTTCTTCTGCCGTCAACGGGTCAAAGGCGATAAGGGAGAAGTTCTTTAAGACGAGAATCCTTTTCGCAAAAAAGAGGGAAGGGGTAACAATCTCCTCAATAATCTGCTCTCTTGGAATCTCATCACAATGGAGCACCTCTTTCTCAAATGAGATACCTTCTCTCTTTAGGGTTGACTCCAAATCGGCGATAAACTCATCGCTTCGGATATCATCCTCTCCCAAGAGGAGATAAAAGGAGCGTAGAACCTTCTTCATCCTTTAATCATATTATAGATAAGAAAAATTTCAAGTCCCTAAAAAGTTGATTAAAGCGATTTTATCAATCTGTC
>JBBIHO010000119.1:1360-5961 GCA_037446935.1 Caldifarciminota bacterium
CTCTGTGGCCTTTATCAGTTTCAATTATTGACGGAAAGGGGAAATTATCTTATAATAATATAATATGCCACCAATTACGAAAGAATATGCAAAGGCGATAATAAATAAATTGGGCTCATCCGGAACCCCGCCGGAATTCGGGCTTAATACATTTACGATTGGTTTGGAAAAATATTTGAAGGTTCTGGAAGATGAATATTTCCAATCCCTCCTGAAATACCGCCTCTCATCCTTTAAACTTGTGGTTGGGAATTATGGCGGAGGAAAGACCCATTTCTTATATTTAGTCCGAGACCTCGCCTTTCGGAATAATTATGCCTGTTCTTATGTTGCCCTCTCACCTGTGGAATGTCCCTTTGATAAATTGGAACTGGTCTATAAGCAGATTGTTATCAATCTCTCACCACCCTTGAAAGAAGAGGATTTATTGAAACCCCGCCCTGTGGGGATTGAATATTTCATTAAGAATTGGTATTATGACCTAAAGGCAACCACGGTGCAGGAAAGACCAGGCTCGGAAGGTGTCTTTAATATGATGGAATATATCCACGGACTCGGCACAATGGAAAGCAGTAGTTTCTCCAACAGTGTGAAATCGGCATTCCTCGCCTTAGCCTCTGAGGATTACGAGACATTTGAAACCTTAATTCAGTGGTTAAAAGGAGAGGAGATTCCAAAGGAGATGAAGATGCGTTATCGGATTTCCGAGCGACTGGAAAAGACAAACGCCTTCCGGATGATACGCTCCCTTGCCCAATGGATAGCGAGTATCGGCTATTCCGGACTCGTCCTACTCTTTGACGAGGCGGAGAGGGGAATATCAATCTCCCGGTCATTGGACAAACGAAGGGCACTGGACAATTTACGCCAGATTATTGACGAATGCGGTAATGCCCGGCTTCCCGGAACGATGTTCTTTTACGCCATTCCGAATGAAGACCAACTCCTTGATGGTTCGGGTGGTGTCTATGAAGCACTGAAACAAAGACTCCGCAGTTCCTTTACCCGGATAAATCCCTCCGGGGTGAAGATAAACTTAGAAGAATTGGATATTAAACCAGATGCCTTCCTTATGGAATTGGGTAAGAAGTTAGCAGGAATCTTTTCCCTTGCCTACGATGTGGAATTTGACCCCTCGGCACTCCAAAAGACCTTGGATATTCTCGTAAAGACCTGTCTCAATTCTTACATCTTTGATATCAGTTATCGCCGCCTCTTTATCTTAGGGGTGATTGAAAGTTTTTACCAACTACGGGAATCACCAAAAAAACCGCTGACGGAAAAAGAGGTGGCAAGGATACTCAAGGTGCGCCAGGAGAAATTGGAAGAGAAGGAGAAAGAGGAAGTAGAAAAGGAGGAGTTCTAACCTCTTCCAAAGGAAATAATGAGCCTCGCGGCGGACAATAAAGGGATACTCGTCTCCCATGCGGTCTTTGGTGAGGGTGAGGTCATTGACGAGAGATTTCGGGGCCAGGAGTTCTTTGTCAAATTTAAGACCGGGCTCCGCCTCTGGCTAAGAAAGGAACGGTTACTTTTCCTCACACCCCCGACCGAAAAGGAGATTGACCTAATCTCTGCCCGGCGGATAGTGGAGGCATTCCGGTTGGGGATTGTTCCCCGAAGGGATATTGACGACTTTACATTCGGTCGGGACGCGGAGATACATTATCTAAAAAAGGGAATAGAAAGATTAAAAGAAGGGCGAGGCGATTGTATCTTAATTGAGGGTGAATATGGCTCCGGCAAGACCCATCTCCTTGAATATCTCTATCATTTGGGCATAAAGGAAGGGTTGGTGGTGACGAAGGTAGATTTAGACCCAAGGGAGGTCGCCCTTTCCCGACCGAAGAAGGTCTATCGGGAACTTATCCATAATCTCCGCTTCCTTGACCACGAAAGGGAGGGAGGATTTCGTGACCTCTTACGGAAGGCGGTTAATTTGAACATTAAAGACCATATCTATTTCACACCGCTCCTCTCGCGCATCAAAAGGGTGGAGGAGAACGAATTTATCGCCGAAGTCTTTTATCAATGGGTAGAGGCAGAATCAACAAAGGAATATGCGGTGGAACATAATATGTATCGGATAAAAGGGGGACAGAATATTCCTGCCCTCTATGATTTTGCAACCGCAGCCGACTTCTACTGCTATCTCATCTCCGGGATATCTTATATTGGAAGAGAGTTGGGATTTTCCGGACTCCTTCTTTTATTAGACGAGGCAGAAAGTGTTACCCACTTCTGGGATGTCGCCGCCTTTCAACGAGGTATGAACTTTCTGGATGGTCTGGTGAAGACCAGCCTCAATTATCCGGAGTTGAAAAGGATAAATCGTAATTATTTGCATAATGGGATGCGACCCACCCCTTATATTTATAAAGATTCTTACATATTGTTAGTGATTGCAACGACACCTCTGCCCAATGAATACACATATCTGAGGTTGAAGAATGTAATAAGGAAACTTCTCACCCTCGCGCCATTGAAGGAAGATGCAATGAAGGAATGCTTTTATAATCTTTTAGCGATATATAAGGCGGCCTATCCCAACTTTCGCCTCTCGCCCTTGAAAGAGAATGAGATCTTAATTAGTGCATTAAAGCAGGAGACCCTGCGGGACTTTATAAAATACACCATTGATTTTTTAGATTGCGAAAGGCACCGGGTTCCACTGACCACTTTGAAATAACATCCGCAAAACCCTGAGAATTTCACCAATCATTAGACTGCCAATTAAACCACGAGTTAGACCAGTAATGACACCAGCCCTGAGACCATTCATTACACCTTGAATTAGACCACAAATTAGACCCTTCATTAAACCACAAATTAGACCCTTCATTAAACCACAAATTAGTCTCTCAATTAGACCATTTAAAAGACCAAAAATTAGACCAAAGGTTAAACTACAAGTATCGCCCCCTCTATCGTCCCCCATTTTTTGAAAAGAAAATCCCCCTGCTTTTCGTTCTGCCTGACTTCGTATTTGATTTTCTATTACATTATACCAGAAAATTGAGGAATTGTCAATAGTCGTTCAAACCTTCTTCCCATATTTATGGACATAGCCTAAGGCACCGACCATCGTTATTGCCTTAATCGGACAGACCTTGAAGCACTCCCCACAGCCGATACATCTTTCAACAATTACTTTATGCCGACTACCTAACTCCCCCTCAATTGCCTTGAACTGACAGACCTTGACGCATTCCCCACAGCCGTTGCAGGCAGTAGAGATCATTGCATAAGGTCTCGCCTTTGCCCGGTCTAAATAGGACCTTGTCGGACACTTATGGACGCATATCCCGCAGTCAGTGCAAAGGGTGTAATCCATCTCCGGTAAATTATTCTCCATCTTCAATGCCTTCTCGGGACAGACCTTAATACATATCCCGCAGGCAAAGCAACCGACCGCACAGACATCCCGAACCTGCCTTCCTTTATCCCGGGAGACACAGGCAAGATAGACCAATTTTGAACGGGGGATTAAAAAGAGAACCTTCTTTGGACACTCCGCAACGCAGATGCCGCAACCGGTGCATTTATCCTCATCAATCTCTGGCAGGAGATTCTCCGTCATCCTAATTGCCCCAAAAGGACAGACCTTAACACAGTGTCCATAACCAACACAGGCATAGACACATTCCTTATCCCCGGAAAATAGGAGGGAGACGGTGCGGCAGTCCTTTTCACCGTCATACAAAAATCTCCTCTGGCACTCTTCCTTTCCCCCCTGGCAGCGTAAGACGGCAACTTTGCTTTCTTTCGCTTCTGGTTTCACGCCCATTATCTCGGCAATCCTCCCTCTAACATCTTCATCGGATACCGGACAACCAAACGGGTCTGCTTCGCCCTTTGCCACCGCTTCGGCAAAGGCTTCGCATCCGGGGAAGCCGCAGGCACCACAATTAGCACCAGGCACGTAATCCCTAATCTGGGCGACCTTTGCGTTAATCTCTACCCGCAGTTTGCTGTGGGCGAAAGAGAGGAGAATCCCCATTAAAAAACCAAGCCCACCGAGAAGTAAGATAGCGGTTAGGAGCAAATTGGTATTCATAAGGAGAGACCAAATAAACCAATGAAACCTAAAAATCCTAAAGATACCAGAGAGGCAGCGATGAAGGCGATTGTATAACCAGTAAATGCCGGATTAAGCGGTGCGAACTCCAATCTCTCCCGCAGGGCGGAGAATATGAGGATGACAAAGGTAAATCCTAAACCAGTGCCAAAGGCAAAGAGCAAAGATGATAAGAGGTCATATTTGTAATCAATCACTAAGAATGTGCAGGCAAGGATAGCACAGTTGGTAGTGATGAGAGGGAGATAGATGCCCATTGCGGAATATAAAGTGATTAGGTTCTTCTTCAAAAACATCTCCACAAATTGCACTATTCCCGCAATCACTAAGATGAATACTGCGGTGCGGAGGAAGATGAGATTTAGCGGCACAAGGAAGGTATAATATAAAATGTGGGTGACAAAGGTGGCAAGCAACATAACGAAGATTACCGCCATACCCATACCAAAGGATGTGGCAAACCGGCTTGAGACACCAAAGAAGGGACAGAGACCAATGTAGCGCAAAAGGACGATATTATTAA
>JBBIHO010000120.1:0-5845 GCA_037446935.1 Caldifarciminota bacterium
CACTTTTCCGCTACGCTTTTGCCAAGTTCTAATCCGGTCACTGCTTTCTCCAGTACTTCTAAGGGAACTTCACTTGCCCCTTTCAGTGCCTCTTCAATTGCGTTTGCCCTTTCCTCTTCTTTTTCCTTTGGAATTTTATAGGCATCCATAACCCGGTTGAATGCCTCACTATCCAAATCAATCAGATTATAGAAACGGGTGGCGAGTAATTCTAATTTATCCTTTAATTCCTTCATCTCCTCCTGCACCTTCTCATAGCCCCGCTTTCCAATCGTAAGATGGGTGGCCATTGTCAAAAGGGAAGTGCCAAGACAACCGGAAAGTGCAGAAGCCGCTCCACCACCCGGAGTCGGCGCTGGTGAGGATAATTCGCCAATAAAACCAGCCAGGCTCTTTGTCTGGGGTAAGCGATTTTCTAATATCTGGTCATACTTAAAAGAATTTAATTGTAGATAATAGACTGCAGAATCTAAGAGGGCATTTATCGGACAGAGGCCAACGATTTCCGATTCCTTAATTGTTACCCCATATCTCTCCGCCTCGCGCTTCACCATCTCAAATACCCGATAGAGCGGACTCCCTCCGTAATTGGTCATATTGATTGAAACCTGAACGCATCCCTTCTCCTTTATCTCAAAGCCGAGTGCCTTTACATAACGGAAGCCACCGTCCTTGAAGCGAATTGCCTTGGCAATCTTCTTTGCGATATCCAAATCGGTTGTATTTAAGTTAATATTATAGGCAATCAAGGGGAATCTTGCTCCAACAACTGTCGCCCCGGCTGTTGGATGGAGTTCCGGTTTACCAAAATCCGGCGCACGGGAGGGGTCTCTTCTAATTGCCTCCCTTAAACCCTCAAACTCTCCCTTTCTGATATTTGCCAAATCGGTTCTTTCCGGACGGGTAGCCGCCTGTTCATAAAGATAGACTGGGATTTGTAATTCATCGGCAATTCTCTTACCCAACCGTTTTGCCAATTCCACACACTCCTCCATTGTCACTCCGGAAATCGGGACAAAAGGAATCACATCGGTTGCGCCAATACGGGGATGCTCTCCTTGGTGTTTAGTCAAATCAATCAGTTCCGAGGCGGTCTTTGTTAGCCGGAATGCCGCTTCTAAACAAGCCTCCGGTTCGCCGATAAAGGTAATCACTGTCCGGTTATGGTCTGGGTTCATCTCGGAATCTAAAAGGAAGATATTATGAACCGAAAGGAGAGAGGAGATTATCTTATCAATAACTTCCCTTCTCCTTCCTTCACTCACATTCGGAACACATTCAACAATCTTGCGCATAGATAACTATACTAAATTTTCGCGAGAAGTCAACGACTTAATAAGTTGCCTTATAATCTATTCGGATATTCACTTCGGTAACCTTTCCTTTTTCCACCTTAACCGGAAGGATAAACCCTTCTCCATCCGTTGTATTGGCATAAAATATTCCCTTCTCCCTAACAAACAAAGAATATTCTCCCGGCAAAAGCGAACAAGAAAAATAGCCATTCTGATCACTGATTACTGAATCAACAAAATGGGTGCGGACAGTGGTATAAAAGGTAGAAGTTGTGCTCTCCGGTATCACATCCTTCAAGTGAGTCTTATTAAAGATAAGGATTGTCTTCTTTTCATAATAGACCCTTCCGGTCGGAGGCGGCATAAAGTCCCCCTCCCAAATCTCTACCCTTCCCTTTATTCCTTCCCTTATCTCCCTCTTTAATCCCCTCGGGAGGCAACAAATCAATAACAGAATGAAAATTATTCTACCCTTTATATTCTTTTCCATCTTCCCAATTATACATTAAGTCCAAAAGAATTCAAGAATAAAAAGAGGAGGAGTTCTTGACTTCTATTAGCAAGTAATATATCATTTATTGTGCGAAGACTCTTCCTTCTTCTCCTTTTAACCCTTTCCCTTCTCTTCCTCGCCATTTGCCTCTTTAAGAACATCTTCCCTCGCAAGACTGCACCAGCGCACGCAAAGGTTGTGGAATATAAGGGCGATTTGGGAAGGGTCTTTAACATTTTGATTACCGCCAGTGATGCCCGAATGCGAAATAAGGTTTTAGAGCCAAAAGGAAGGGCTGATATCGTTAATATCGTGCATATCAACTTAGATAAGGGAATTGTGAATCTAATAAATATACCGAGAGATATGCTCATCCATATTCCGGGATATACGAAGGCGGCGAGTGATACTGATTTCTGTAATATGGATAAGATAAATCATAGTTATTTCTTTGGGAAGGAGAAACTTTTGAAAGATTGCCTTGCCCGAAACTATAATATCCCGATACACCGCTATCTAACGGTAAATCTATATTCCTTTCAGGATATCTTCTCTTTTTTACTACCCTATCTGAAAAATATCTCCCTGCGGAATCGGGTGATAAGGAATGCCCGAGAGGCGAAATATCTCCTGCAGGAGAGAAGGATTTGGAAAAGGGATGATATTGACCGGGGAAGGAACTCCCTAATCTTTATCAAAACAATAGCGGAAAATATCTGGCCAATCGTCTCTAAACCAATCTTTCGGGAGGATATTATAAGAGGGGTGATGAAGATTATTGGGGAGAATACCGATTTAACCTTTGAGGATATTATCTATATCTTATCTTCCCTCGCCGAAAAAGGATTTAGCCCAAATAATATTCTAATGGCAACCCTCATTGGCTATCAGGCACCAGTCTATCTTAATCGGTATAATGAAATCCTATCCTGTTATTTACCTATCTATTCCGAAATAAGGAGACAGGTCGCCCACTTTATCTTTGAGAGTGATGATAGTGTCAAATCTTATATGGAAGATGAGCCAATTAAATTGCCAGCCTATGTATTAAGGAGATATTATCCAGTTGAAACCCTTTCGGATTCTATCAAAAGAGATTTGGAACCATCTCGTCTGAATGGCCAGACCCAAGAGTATTAAAAGATTAGCAGATACCAGCCTTAGGAGGGATACCAAAGACCTCTTTATAGACCTGCGGATATTTATCCTTTCCGGATAAGAGGAAGAAGGTTAGCGGCAGTTTCTCTTTTGCAATTCGCATAAGGGAATTAGAAATCCCTCTAATCTCCCACTGGGCAGTCGCATCAGAACGCAATCGGCAGATATGATACAATTCCCGCGCATTCACTCCCAATAAGACCCTCCTCTTATGGGCATTGGTGAGAATGTGTTACCTGATTTTTGGATATTCCCTCTTCAGTTTCCGGAAAAGGGCATTTGTCTCCTCAATTAGCCTCTTAAATCTCTTCTCCTCCCCAATCTTTGCGATGCTTAATGGAAGGACAAAGCCTTCTTTCAGACAATAGGGTTTCTTAATTAAGGTTGCCATCCGATGGCGCTTCAACTGGGCAAAGGCGGAGGCAGAAAGGGTAATCTCAAATATGAGATAAGAGAGTTCAAATTCTCTTGGCAATGTATCGTAAAACTCCAAATGCTGGCAGGCAGTCTTGAGAATCTCCTTCTCATGCCCTTTGGCAATTGCCTCTAACTCCCCAAAAGATAAAGGCGAATGGGGATAGAGAAGGGAAGTTGCGATAATTAAATCCGAAGCCGGATTATAATAAAGAAGTTTCACATCACCATCCCTTAAAGACTTTTGACCACTTAGTCTGCCAACCAAATCTTGCAATTCCTTTCCCCTCTCTTCATAAGGTGTCGCCTTATAGAAGAGAAAGAGGGAGGGGGCGATTTCCTTCACCTGGGAAAATAACCTTTTACCTAACTCCCTTATCTCCCTTAAAGGTGAGACAGCAAAATTCCTCAAAAGATACTCCAAATTCCGGGCATTGATTGTCATCCCCAATTGGGTGGTGGTTGCCAAAGGGAGGCAATACCGTGCATCCTCCTTTGCTCGCAACTCGGCATCTCTTTCCTTCATCTCCTTATTCTCTTTGAGAAGCCTCTCTTTTAGTTTCTTACAGAGAATCTTATAATAATCAAATTGCCTTTCAACCAGGGAAGAGAATTCCCTCTCATAAGGCGTGGATTTAATCTCCCTTGGCACGAAAAATCCCTTTTCAAACTGAACATACCTTTGCGACTTTTCGGTATAAGAGACGAGGCGAAATCTTTCTATCTCCTCCACGGCAAGACGGGAGACGCCGCTGATGTCAAAATTAAATACCGCATGTTCCGCGATTGAATGGTGACCCATATCATAGATTATCGTCTTCGCAGATTTCCTTGCCTTTGCCACCTCCTGACGGGCATCCTTCCTCAATTCCGGTAGTGAGCGAGGACTTCGGCTAATTCGGGCATAAGCGGCCGCAATTGTCTCTGGGGTGAGAGCTTCCTCCCCTTTTAATCCCTTCAATATTTCAATATCTAAATTATATCCCGCTAAAATAACCTTCATCCTCCAATATAATTTAATAGACCCCTTTTGTCAATTGACATCCTCCCTTTTTCCATTATCATAAACTATGGAAAAGAAGAGGATTGGTGTCTTGGTCTCCGGAAGGGGAACAAACTTACAAGCAATCATTGATGCCACAGAAAGGGGAGAGATTCCAGCAGAGGTGGTCGTCGTAATCAGCAACAAAAAGGATGCCTATGCCTTAGAAAGGGCAAGGAGGCATAATATAGATGCCCTCTTCATCTCCCACAAGGCATTTCCCGATCGTGAGGAATTTGAGCGGGCATTAATTGAAGAACTGGATAAGAGGAAGGTTGATTTAATCTGTCTGGCAGGTTTTATGCGCGTCCTCTCCCCCTATTTTATCAACCATTACCGCTGGCGGATAATGAATATCCACCCGGCACTCCTGCCGGTAGCGAAAGAATTATATGGCGAAAATGTCCACGAGGCGGTCCTTAAATCCGGTGCGAAATTTTCTGGTTGTTCCGTCCATTTCGTAACCGAAGATGTTGATGCTGGACCAATCATTCTCCAGCGAATTGTCCCGGTGAAAGATGGTGACACAGTAGAGACCCTTGCCGAAAGGGTCTTAGAACAGGAACATATCGCCTATCCAGAGGCGATAAGACTATTCTGCGAGAATAAGTTAGAGATTATTGGGAATTGGGTTAGAATAAGAGAATGAAATTTGCCGAACTCACAATTAAACTCCGGGCAAAAGAAAATATAAAACTATCGTCCGACAAAGGTTCCGTAATCAGGGGTGCCTTCGGTTTTGCCTTTAGAAAGGTCTGCTGTCCTTTTCCCTCTAAGGACTCTCAAGAATGCCTCCTTCAGAACCGATGTGTCTACTCCTATATCTTTGAGACACCAAGACCGG
Organism: Caldifarciminota bacterium; assembly: GCA_037446935.1. Lineage (GTDB taxonomy): Bacteria > Hydrothermota > Tepidihabitantia > Tepidihabitantales > JBDRVQ01 > JBBIHO01. The sequence goes on from JBBIHO010000120.1 coordinate 5,247, forward strand.
CTCATTCAAAAATTATGCGCCTCTATGAAAAGGCTTAGGCAGAGGTCGGGGAAGACTCTCCCTCTTCTCCATCAATCAAGGAAGAGAGATTATCTATGATGGGAAGACGAAGGCGTTAAAAGGGAGAGTGCAAGAAAAGGAATTGAAGATAGAAAGGATACACAAATCAATTGATAGAATAAAAATCAACTGGAAAGACCATTAACCATTGATTACCAAAGACTAATCAACAAGGCGATGCTGGTAAAGAGAGGCAACACCACCTTTCAGTTCTTGGACTGGAGCCGTTACTCCTCCCGCCAGGAGAGGAAGATAAAGATGGCTAGACTGATTGGCGAAGCCACCAATGAAGGCGACTTAGCGGAATTTCTGCCCTATCTCCGAATTGGTGAAAAGGTTCATATCGGCAAAGGAACCGCTTCGGATTAGGGAAATACCACTTAAAGATATTAAAATAAGAAACGAGACTTGACTGAGATACCTTTTGGGTTAAAATTGACTTACGGATAAAAAGAAATGATTTCGGCGATAAAAGAATATTTAAGGTAGTGTCCATTTTGTTGTGGAAATTCGTCTATATAGTGCATTCACCCTTTCAA
>JBBIHO010000121.1:0-5840 GCA_037446935.1 Caldifarciminota bacterium
CTAAGGTCTAACATTTTCACCTCCGTTTTACCAAAAGGCATAGAGTATTATACTTAAATTTCTCTTTTTGTCAAGTGCATTCACTTGACATTAGGGTTGGAAAGGATAGAATGAGATGTGATAATCTTTGGCTTGGGAAATCCGGGAAAGAAATATCAATTTACCCGGCATAATATTGGATTTATCGTTCTGGATAAGTTGGCGAATGATTTCGGAGTGAAGTTTAAGTCCTTCCCGGATTACCAGGAGGCATTTTACGAAAAATATAATCTCTTTTTAGTAAAACCACTACTTTATATGAATCATTCCGGTGTCGTGGTTAAGGAGTATCTTGAAAAGAAGGGTGATGATTTTTTGGTCATTTGCGACGATATATATCTACCGTTCGGCGAAATTAGATTCCGTAAGGAGGGAAGCGATGGCGGGCATAAAGGCTTGGCAGACATTATCTATCACCTCGCAAATCAGAAGTTCCCGCGACTTCGTATCGGGATTGGAACGCCCACCAATTTATCTTATACCGATTATGTTCTGAGCCAATTCAGCGAAGAGGAGAAGGTTAAGATACCTTATCTCTTAGAGAAGATTAAGGGAGCAATCATTCTCTTTCTCAATAAAGGAATTGGGGAGGCAATGACACAATTTAATAGAAAGAACCTCCTTGGTAAGGAATGAGTTGATATGAAAGTCGGGATAATCGGTTTACCAAATGTTGGCAAGTCTTCTCTCTTTAATCTTTTAACTGCTGGTTGCGCGAAGGTTGACCTTTATCCCTTCACAACGATTGAAAAGAATTTGGGTGTTGTCCCGGTTCCCGATGAGAGACTGGCAAGGATTGGTGAGTTATTGAAACCGAAGAGATTAACGCCAGCAACTATTGAATTTGTGGATATTGCCGGATTGGTGAAGGGGGCAAGTGAGGGGGAAGGATTGGGGAATAAATTCCTCTCCTTTATCCGAGAAGCGGATTTACTCCTCCATCTAATCCGCGCCTTTGCTTCCGAATCAATTCCCCACATCTACGGTGATGTGAATCCGGAAAGGGATAGGGAGATTGTGGAGAATGAACTGGCAATAGCGGATTTGGAACTGGTAGAAAGGCAAATTGAGCGGTTAAAAAAGGAGAAGGGTGCGTTAGCACAAAAGAGATGGGAACTTTTGGCGAAAATAAAGGTAGAATTAGAAAGGGGGACTTTCCCGATTCATTTAGCGAAGGCAGATAGGGAATTGATTAAAGGATATAACCTGTTTCTAACAAAAGAGATTATCTATGTGATAAATTCCTCAGAGGATGAGCCATTTAATATCTCCCGGTATCCTCATCTGCGAGAGAAAGAAATCTATCCGGTCTCCTGTAAATTGGAAGAGGAGATTGCGGACTTTACCGAAGATGAAAAAAAAGAGATGCGGCGGAGTTTGGGTCTGAGAGAAGAGGGGGTCTGGGGAATTGTTGAGCTGGCATTTAATAAGTTAGACCTCATAAGGTTCTATACGGTCAAAGGGGAGGAGTCGCGTGCCTGGGCGGTGCCGAGGGGAAGTAGGATTATTGAGGCAGCGGAAAGGATTCATTCCGATTTTGCGGCGGGTTTTATCAAGGCTGAGGTCTTACCCTTCCCAGAACTCTTAATCGCACAAGATTTTCATAAGGCAAGGGAGTTGGGAAAGACAAGGATTGAGGGTAAGGATTATGAAGTGAAGGATGGCGATATCATCTTAATCCATTTCCGGGTCTAAGAAGGCTTCTCCACTGTGGAAAGGGCGTTGTGCCTTGACAAGTGGCGATTATTTTGGTAAAATATGAGAAATTGGAAAAGGATTTAATTAAGTTATCAGTTCCCCTAAAAGGGGTAGACCCCTTATTTCTTTTAGGTTTGGCAGATTCTAATCTTAATTTAATTTCTAAGTTCTTCTCCTCGCAGATAATTGTGCGTGATGACCGGGTAAGGATAAGGGGTCCGAAAGAGGAGGCGGAACAGGTTAAAATCTTATTCCAGAATTTAATCCGGCGGTTAAAGAGGGGAGAGGTGCTAAATGAGGAGGTAATTAAAGAGGAGATAGAAAAGGTTAAGGGAGAGTCACCGGTTGGTAAGGTTGAGATAGATAGTCTGGCAATTACTACCCCCCGTAAGTTAATCTATCCGAAGACACCGCACCAGCGAGAATATTTAGAGGCGATAGATAGATACGATGTGGTAGTGGCGATTGGTCCAGCCGGAACCGGAAAGACCTATTTGGCAGTTGCCAAGGCGGTTTCGTGTCTCCTCTCTGGAAAGGTAGAAAGGATTATCCTCACCCGACCCGCAGTGGAGGCTGGTGAGTCCTTGGGCTATCTGCCCGGGGATTTTCGCGAAAAGGTTTCACCCTATTTAAGACCACTCTACGATGCCCTTTTTGATATGCTACCAATTGAGAAGGTGAAGAGGTTGATTGATGAAGAGATAATTGAAGTGGCGCCCTTAGCCTATATGAGAGGGAGAACCCTTTCCGATGCCTTTATCATCTTAGATGAAGGGCAGAATACGACCGCAACCCAGATGAAGATGTTCCTCACCCGATTGGGCTATAATTCAAAAGCGATAACCACCGGGGATATAACCCAGATTGATTTATCCACCAAACTTACCTCGGGGCTGGTTGATGCCGAAATTCGGTTGCGGAAGGTGGAAGGGGTGAAGATTATCTATTTTGACCAGACCGATGTGATTAGACCGCCAATCGTTTCCAAGATTATCCAGGCTTATGAAGATTAATATCTTTTGGGAGGAGGGAGAGAAAAGGATGAGGGGCAAGAAGAAGATTAAGGAAGAGGCGAAGAGAATAATCTCCGCGCTAAAAGTTAAAGGAAAGGAATTAAATATCATATTCTGTTCACCAGAATATATTAAGGGATTGGCAAAGAGGTATTTAAGAAAGGATTATATTCCCGCCTGTCTTGCCTTTCCTTTTGATAAGGTCCTTTTTGGTGAGATATACATAAATTGGGAGAGTCTCAAATCTTTTCATATCGGATTTCTCCTTCGCCATACCATAAATAATCTCAAGAAATGGCATCGGGCACACAAATGAACTGAGAGAATCAATTGATGATTCTTTTAATCTTCATCTTCCTCATCCTCTCTTTCATCTTCTCCGGCTATGAGACCGCATTCTTCACTTTAAGACCCTCCGATATTGAGAGATTAAGAGACGAAAAGAAAAAGGGGTGGTTGAAGGGTCTGCAAAAGAATGAGACCGCACTCTTAGGGACGATTTTAATCTCCAACCTTCTGGTTAATATCGCAGCCTCCTCTTTAATCTCGGTCACCCTGCTAAACATCTTCGGGTCTTTACCCTGGCGGGAACTCTATCTATTCTTAACCTCCCTCCTCACTGCCATCTTCATCTTCATCTTTTGTGAGGCGACGCCGAAGATTTATGCCTTTAATAACCGGGAATCGTTTTTCGGGCTATCGCCCTTATTATCACTATTAAAGAAGGTCTTTTCGCCTCTCCTTTCTCTGCTCGTCAATAGGATTGATAAATGGGTGAGTCCGCGGCGGGTAAAGGAATTTCCGACCAATGCCGAGATGAAGGAATTGATTCAATTGGCAGAGAGGGAAGGTGTCTTGAATAAGGAAGAGAGGAATATCCTCTTAGCATTGACGGAGATTGGTCAGATAACAATCTCTTCCCTTCTCACCCCAAGACGAAAGATATTCGCCCTGGATAAGAAGACAACGATTGAAGAGGCAATTGAAATCGCCAAAACGATACCCTACTCACGGATTCCTGTATTCACCGGAAGTATTAATAATATTATCGGCATCCTCTATGTGAAGGATTTGGTGATTGAAAAACTCGCTAAGGAAAAGAAGGACCGATTGACGGTGGCGGATGTGATGCGGGAGGCGGTATTTTTCCCAAAGGTGCAAAATGCAGCGGAGGCATTAGAGATATTAAGGAAAAAAGGGAGCCATTTAGCAATCGTGGTTGATGAGTTTGGCGAGGTAGCAGGACTTATCACCTTAGAGGATATACTGGAATCAATCTTTGGCGAGATAAGGGATGAATATGATATAAGTGAAGAGGAACTTTACTCATTGGTGGCTGAGAAGACATATATTGTCTCCGGGGAGATTGATATGAGAACCTTAAACCGCCTCTTTAACAATGCATTTTCGGATGTTGAAGAAGAGAGGATTTCCGCCTTTATCGCCCGCCACTTAAAGCGAATCCCAAAGAAGGGCGACCACTTCGTTTATAAGAATATTCACATTGAGGTGCTTGTGGTTGTTGATAAACGGGTAGAAAGGGTAATGCTGCGGAGTCTATAATGGCATTCGTCCTCGGATTGTTTGCGGTAATCTTGCAGGGGATATTTTCGGGGAGTGAGACCGCAATAATGCGTGCCAACTGGATGCGTCTCCTTTTGAAGGGGAAGAAGAAACTCTTCCTTTTACAAGAGCGACCGAAGGTGATTCTCACCTCCCTGATTGGCACAAACATCTTTGTCGTTCTGGCATCCTTCTCCTTCTCTTATTTCTTTGTGACGACCCTGGGCAAGGGGTCTACCCTCCTTGCCATAATCTTTACGGCACTCCTTTCTCTCCTTATCGGAGAGTTTCTGCCGAAGGCGGTTGCAAAGGCATATCCTGAATTCTGGTATGAGTCTTTATACCCTTTTATTGAATTTGCGAATCGGCTATTTTCTCCCTTTGCCTCTCTGATTCAAGGATTTGTCTCGCCATTCTTAAAGGAGAAGGCAAGGGAACTGAAATTGACCCGGCAGGATTTATTACTCCTCTTTGGGCGGGAGCGGTCGGAGAAGATTGCGAAGGCGGTATTAGAGTTTTCCCAGATTAAGGTGAAGGATGTGATGATACCATTAAGGTTTACCATCTCATTAAATAAGGACGCCACACCGGAGGCCTTCTATCATATTTTAAGGGAGTATGGCTATTCCCGCTATCCGGTCTATGAGGGGAAGAAGGAGAATGTGATTGGCGTGCTTCATGCGAAGGACTTCCTTTCCTACCCAAATTTAAGAATTCGTCCGCCTTATTTCGTTTCCGAGGAGATGAAGATAAAGGATGTCTTCTCCGAGATGCGGCGAGGAAAGGATAAGGGCGTTCATTTAGCGGTGGTGCGGGATAAGACCGGTAAGGCGATTGGCATCCTAACCTTAGAAGATATCTTAGAAGAGATTGTCGGCGAGATAAGGAGCGAAATCTAACCCTCAGAGGGAAAGCGACATCTTCGGCATCCAATTTAGATTTGAATCCTCTCTTTTCATCTTTTTGGCAATCCGATTTCGCCCAACATCCCCAGCATAAAAGAATTTTAGTGAGTGGCGTAAGGCACGAACCCTTTATGCTGTGGTAGGCGATGTATTTTGTTCATTCTCTTCCCCTTCTCCAGAAATTCTTCAGAAGAATTTTCGATTTTTACTACATTAATGCCAAATAAACCCTTTTGGAATTGATATTTGTGGATTTAGTAAAGAGGATTAACCTGTCTTACTAAAGAAATAACTTGTTCGTGAAGTTTAGTGGCTAACTGACAAATACTTGAAATTTCTGCTGTGTTTTACCTTTCAAATCATGCTTAACAGTTCCTCCAGAATTCATTTTTTGTTTGATTTGTTCACAGAATGGTCTAATTAAGGTATATTTATTACCCATAAAAATAGATATTTTATCCAAAGATTCATCTGCTTCCTCTTCCTCTGGTATATTTTTTATTTTAATTTTGTGTCTTGATAAAAAGTCTTCTATTATACTTCTTCTTTCTTTAATTGATTCACTTTCAACTTGTTTAATGTTTTCTTTCACTTTTCTAAAGTAGCAGCGATTCTTTCTAAG
>JBBIHO010000122.1:0-5809 GCA_037446935.1 Caldifarciminota bacterium
GCACTCATCATCCCGAACTTCGCCTTATTCCAGGAGAGAGCGAGAAGGTCTTCGGTGAAAAATAACATGCATGTCGTCCAAACAGCGCTCGAGGCCTGGGCAACTGACCATGCTGCCTCTTATCCAAACTACGGTATCTTTGGTGGCGATATCATTGACCCAGAAGATCAAATTGCCTATTACTTCCCGGGCGGTGACCCATACATTGAGGACAAATTTGGCAATCTGCCAGTCAACCCTTACAGAGATATAACTATGAGGAAGAAGACCTCTTTTACGGAGTTCTGGAATTTGACGAACCTGGCTACAATTCCCAGAAAGCTGGCTCCGACCCAGATTGCCCCTATCTTGACTGGGAAGGAGAAGCGGATGTCTCTGGAACAATCCATGTCGGCGTCTATTATAGCCCCTTCAACGAAAATGTGGAAGAATACGGAATTGGCGGTTGGGGAAGATACAACGAGGTTGGCGATAACTATCCGATGTATGATTTCACCCCTGGCGCTGAGGATTTATTCGATTCGGAGTACTGGGTTTTCTTCGCCCTCCACAACTAATACCGACCTAAAAGGAGAAGGGGCGGAGGGATTCCGCCCCTTTTTTATTTTTATTAAAATAGGAATTGTCTCATTATTACTATTAGTAAGAAATTAGAAATTGGTGACGCAGGTTTAAAAATAGCTATCCCCGCTCACCATTTATCCCTTGGTTTATGGAGGGTGCTCAATCTTGCCAAATATCAAAAATGGCTTGGGGAGAAACAGAATAAAAATGTAAGGATTGTAATAAAGGACTGCCAAAATATAGAGGAAAGGATGCAAAATTACACCACGACCCACCCCTTGGTTTTCCGGGAAGCAAAGCGAGAGACTACAAAGGAACAACTAAAAACCGAGTTATATGACTTTTATAACTTTTTCGATCAATAATTAACGAATTGTAAAGACCAACTCAATTGGGCATAAAGGGTGCGAGTTTAAAATTGGGCGAAATTTATCTTGGCAGGTAGGCTTTGGTTTTTATCCCGGTCTTTTTCTCAATCTCTTCCGCTAAACCTAAAAGGATTTTATCATCCAGCATCTCTATACCCTCTTCGGCAACCGGGCGGTCAACGGAATAGATTTGAATGAAAGAAGGTCTTATCTTAATTACGGCGGAAAGCCAATTATTAAATATATCACCAGCATAATTTTTTATCTTGCCGTCAATGAATACGGTTTGAATAGTAATCTTTATCGCTCCGGCAATTTCTTTGAGACCTTTGATTATACCTTCTAATTTAATCTCTTCTGTTGCCCGATTTATCTTCTGAAAGGTCTCCTCATCACCACAATCCAACTTAAAGATTGGCAGATCAATTAACTTTAAGGTCTCAATCTTTTTGTCTCGGGCGATTATTGAGGAATTCGTTAATAGGGCAAGAGGGCAATTGGGACGAAATCTATCTCTTAATCCCTTTGTCTCCTGAACTATGAAATTAAAATCCGGATGGAGAAGGGGCTCGCCGTTACCGGAAAAAGTGATGTAGTTAAAGGCAATATTAGATTTTAGATATTCCTCTAATTTTTTCAATACAAAATCGGTGGTGGGCAAATCAATATTCTCCGGTCTTATGGTCTTCACATTTGTCTTTCCGTAATGGCAATAGACGCAGTCAAAAGAACAGACCTTTTTCGTGGTTAGCAGGAGATTTATCCCTAAGGAAAGTCCTAATCTTTTAGACTTAATTGGGCCATAGATTACATCCCTTTGGAGAGGAATTGGTTTCATTCCGGGAGAACAACAACGACCCGGCACCTTTTCAGCAATTTAAGATAATGGGAAGAATTATGAATCCTCTTCCCATCATAATTGGAGATAATAATATCCGATTTATTCCTCCCGGCAGACTTCACCGCATTAATAAGAAGCGGGAAGTTGCCGACCCGTTCCGAATCATAAGCCGCCCTTAAGGAACGGGTATATTGGACAAGCCCTTTGCTAATAACTTCATCGGCGTCAACAAAGGCTGGTCCATAAACCTCTTTCCCATCTTCATTCAAAACCTTCAAAAATAAGCAGGGTTTTAATTCAGTTCTCCGGGCGTCAATAATAAGACCGGTATACCGAGGCAAATCTTCTGATTCAATTGGCACTGGCACCACTCCTTCTGGAATCTCCTTATCCTCGGGCCAGGGTTGGCCGCATAAAGGACAGGCAACCGGACCAATCGGTATACCGCCACCGGTCTTTGGGGCGAGCAATCTTAGAAACTCTCCGGTAACCGGGACGCGGAATTCCACAAGACTGCTGCCGTCAGAGAGGAATTGCTTCTCTTCCGGAAAGGGATGAAAAGTGAAGTGATTAAACTTCCTTTCAATCCTTGGGTTCATCATAAGGAAATCACGCACGGTCATCTCAGAATCATAAAAGTAATTTTTAATCGCCTCCTTTGCTTCAAAAGAAATTTCCCTCGGTGAAATGGAAGAGCGTGCATCCGTCTCCTTGGAGACAACTATCTCCCATCTCTCAAAATCAAATATACCCAAACCAGGCATTAAGGTAAAAGTGAGAAAGGTGATAAATATAATCCTCATCATCTTAAAAGCGGGAGACGGGACTCGAACCCGCAACAACCTGCTTGGGAAGCAGGGACTCTACCCTTGAGATACTCCCGCATAGAATAAAATTTTACCATAAATTCGGTAAAAGTCAACTATGCTATTAAAATGCAAATGAAAAGAAAGATGGGAAATCTAAAAGGAGTAAAAATGGTCTATCGTTGTAGGGCATCGCCGCCCGTATGGTAAAAGGGCATCGTCTTATGTCTTTTATTTTAACGACGGATCTAACGAGCCGCGATGCCCCGAAACGACAAACGAAAAAATGACCGAAAGTCTACTAAACCTCCGGTCCTTTTCTCTCCCAAGGGTAATAGAGAAATCCAAAAAGGTAGAGAGAAGGGGATTTTTGAATAAGGTGAGGGAGATAAAGGGGAAGGTTAGAGAGATTGATTGGGTTTTAGCCTCTTTCCGCCTGTGGCGGATTGTATTGATTGGCGATTTGCGGCGATTAGGGCATTAGCGAAGAAATTGGGGGAAATTAACTATGCGGTACTTAAAAAAAGACCTTATGACGAAAGCAGACACTTAAACTAACTATTGACTTTAGATAGAGAATCAGGAGTCCATTTTTCATCAAATAATCTACCCAAGGTGCTGATTGACAGATAAAAAAAATCTTATATTATATAATAAGGGCGAATAGCTCAGTAGGCGAGAGCGCCTCCCTTACAAGGAGGAGGTGACCCGTTCAAATCGGGTTTCGCCCATTCGCGTATGCTTGCAAAGATAAGAGGATCTATAAAAGAGAAACTCCAAGACCCCTATTTATTAACCAAAGCCTATTCCGAACCTACTATCTGTCCGGTCTGTGGTCTTGTCTATCACAAGAAGCGCTGGACAAGAGACGAAAGACTAATGGAACGGGTAGCAGATACTGCTAAGAGAGCAAAATGTCCCTCCTGCCGTAAGATAGAAGACCACTACCCAATGGGAATAGTGATTCTAAAAGGGGACTTCTTAAAGAATCATAAAGAAGAGATTATAAACCGGATAAAAAATACAGAGAAGAGAGAGATTTTAAGGAATCCTTTGGATAGGATAATGAGTCTAAAAGAAATAAAGGGTGATATGGTAATAGAAACAACATCAGAAAATTTAGCCATTGCTTTGGGTAAGGCTTTAAGACGTTCTTATAAGGGTGAATTAGAAATCCGTTTTTCTGAAGACCAGAAGATGGTTAGGGTCTTCTGGCAGCGTAACTTTTTAACTAAAAAGGAGGAGATATGAAGGTGAAGCCACTGTCGGATCGTATATTAGTTGAAAGGATTGAAGAAGAGGAGACAAAAAAGGGGGGGATAATCCTTCCCGATACCGCAAAAGAAAAGCCGCAGCAAGGGAAAGTGATCGCAGTCGGTCCAGGTAGAATTGATGAGAAAGGTAACCGGATTTCGATGGAAGTGAAGAAAGGCGACTACATCCTATTCGGTAAATACTCCGGACAAGAAATAAAGATTGAGGATAAAGAATACCTTATAATGCGGGAAGACGATGTATTGGCAATAATTGAAAAAGGAAAGGAGGGATAAGATGGCTGCAAAGGAATTAAAATTTAATGAGGAAGCGAGAAGGGCAGTTCTGAGAGGTATTGAGACATTAGCGAAGGCAGTGAAGGCAACACTCGGTCCTCGTGGTCGGAATGTCGCCTTGGAGAAGAAATGGGGGGCACCGACTCTCACCAAGGATGGTGTCACTGTTGCCAAGGAGATAGAACTTGAGGACAAGTTTGAGAATATGGGTGCCCAGATGGTAAAAGAGGTTGCTTCCAAGACTTCCGATGTTGCGGGTGACGGAACCACTACTGCCACCATCCTTGCCGAATCAATCTATCGAGAAGGGCTAAAGGTCGTTACCGCAGGTGCTAATGCGATGGCGGTCCAGCGTGGGATTGAAAAGGCAGTGGCAGCGGTTGTTGATGAATTGAAGAATATCTCCAAAAAGACGACCACCAAGCAAGAGATTGCTCAGGTGGCAACAATTGCTGCCAATAATAATTCGGAAGTGGGAAATCTGATTGCCGATGCGATGGAGAAAGTTGGTAAAGAAGGCGTAATTACAGTAGAAGAGGCAAAGAGTATGGAGACAACATTGGAGGTAGTTGAAGGGATGCAATTTGACCGCGGCTACCTTTCACCCTACTTTGTCACCAATCCCGATAAGATGGAAGCCGCGCTGGAAGATGCCTACATCCTTCTCTACGAGAAGAAGATCTCCGCGGCAAGAGACCTTCTACCTCTCTTAGAAAAGATAGCCCAAAAGGGTAAACCAATCCTTATCATCTCCGAGGAGGTAGAAGGCGAAGCCCTGGCGACGCTTGTTCTCAATAAGATAAGGGGCACCCTCCAGTGCTGTGCGGTAAAGGCACCTGGTTATGGCGAAAGGCGAAGAGCGATGTTAGAAGATATCGCTATCCTCACTGGCGGGAGGCTAATATCCGAGGATTTAGGAATAAAATTGGAGAATGTCCAACTCTCCGACTTAGGAAAGGCGAAGAAGGTTGTTGTTGATAAGGATAATACAACAATCGTTGAAGGTCAGGGTTCAAAGAAGGACATTCAGGGTAGAATTGAACAGATAAGAAAGCAGATTGAGGAGACAAAGTCGGATTACGACCGGGAGAAACTACAGGAGCGGTTGGCGAAACTGGCTGGTGGGGTTGCAGTGATCAATGTCGGAGCCGCTACCGAAGTTGAGATGAAACAGAAGAAGGCATTGGTGGAAGATGCCCTCCATGCGACCCGGGCGGCGGTGGAAGAAGGCATTGTCCCCGGAGGCGGTGTTGCACTCTTGCGCGCGAGCAGTGCCTTGGAAAAACTGAAATTAGAAGGCGACGAAAAACTTGGTCTTGAGATTGTGAAAAAGGCATTGGAAGAACCGATGAAGCAACTGGCAGAGAATGCTGGCGAGAATGGAGCAGTAGTGGTGGAAAAGGTGAAGCACGAAAAAGACCCGAATATCGGCTTTAATGTTGACACATTGCGTTATGAGAATATGTTCACTGCTGGGATAATTGATCCAACGAAGGTCTGCCGCACCGCATTACAGAACGCAGCAAGTGTTGCTGCCCTCTTAGTGACAATGGAGGCCTGCGTTGCGGAAAAGCCGGAGAAGGAGAAGACGCCACCAGTGCCACCCGGCGGTGGTTATGGTGAATACTAATACCGACTGAGGACTATCTATCCAATTAAAACCCTCCTGCCATTCTGGCA